>CANHON010000098.1 GCA_947462115.1 Deltaproteobacteria bacterium
CGTCGAGCTGCAGCCCTGAGGCGGCGCGCGCCCGGGGCCCCCACGGTCTCGGGCGCGCGGCCGGGGCCAGCTCAGGCTCCGGTCGCCGACGGCCAGCCGATCGGCGGTCGGCCCCGCGGCCCGGCGATCTCTGCCAAAATACCTTGAGAGAGAGCGTCCTCGATGAGCTCATCACGGAGCCCGCCCGGGCCTTGGGGCGGGTCGCCGGGCGCGCCGAAGACCCGGGCGCGCGGATCGAGCTCGGCCGCCCCGCCCCAGGCCGGGACCAGGCAGCGCAGGCCCGCCGCCGAGGCCTCTCGCACCACCAGCGGGCTGTTCTCGGCCCACCGGCTCGGCACCACCAGCAGGTCGGCCGCCGCGAGGGCCGCCGCCACCGCCGCCGGCGCCGCCGCCCCCTCCACCGCCGCCCCGGCCGCCGCCGCCGCCCGACGCAGGGCCTGGCAGTAGGCGCGGTCGGGTCCATCCGGCCCGATGAGGCGCAGCCGCGCCGCGCCGGCCGGCAGCCGAGCGAAGGCCCGCAGCAGCAGGTCAGGGCCCTTGCTGGGGTGCAAGGACCCGACGAAGATCATCCGCAGCACGCCATCCTCGCCCTCCCTGCGCGGCAGGGGCGGCCTCAGCAGCGGCAGGTCCACCGGCCTCGGCCGACGCAGCCCCCAGCGCCCGAGCCGTTCGGCCAGATCCCGCGAGGGGCTCAACAGCGCGTCGCAGTCGTTGATCAGGGCCTGCGCCGCCGCCAGCCGCGCCCCCGCCCGCGCCGCCCCGCCCACCGCGCCCAGCGGGCCAGCCGACAGCCCCAAGCAAGCCCCGCAGCGGCGCGGCGTTGGGCCCGGACAGGCCTCGCCCGCGGCGTTGAGCAGCTGACCGCGCGGGCAGAGCAGGTGGTAGTCGTGCAGGATCAGCTCCACCTGCGCACCAGCCGCGCGGGCCCGCGCCGGGAGCCCCAAGGGCAGGCCGGCGAGGTGGTGCACCACGACGCTTCGCGGCCGCAGGGCGCCCAGCGCGCGGTCGAGGTGCGGCCCCATGGCCGACTGGGCCCAGCCCTCGGCGAAGCCCGGTCGAAGGCCCCGATCCAGCAGCACCGCCGGCGGCGCGCCGGCCTCCACCCGCAGCCCGCCGCCGAGCCGGGCCCGCCCCGAGGGGCAGAGGACCGCCGACCGCAGCCCGGCCGCGCCCTCCCCGGCCGCCCGGGCCGCGACCACCGCCCCGACCCCGCCGATGGCCGACAGCGGCCAGCCATGCGCGACGTGAAGCACGTCCACCGGGCCAATCCGGTGCAGATCGCTCATGGCAGCAGCGCCGCGTAGACCGCCCGCACCACTTCGGCCTGCGTGGCCGGTCGGGGCGGCGGGCGCGGCGGGCCCGGCGGCGCGGCCACCACCCGGCGGAGGGCCGCGGCCAGCGCTTCGACGTCCCCAGGCGGGTAGAGGAGGCCGTCCACCCCGTCCTCCAGCAGCTCGGGCACCCCGCCGGCCCGCGGCGCCACCACCGGGCAGCCGGCGGCCCGCGCCTCCAAGATCACGAGCGGGGCGTTCTCTTGCCACCGGGAGCCCAAGACCAGGGCCTGGGCGCCGCGCAGGGCCGCCGCCACGCCGGCCCGATCGAGGGGCGGGCCCACGAGCCCGGGCGGCAGGCGCAGGTCGCCCGGGGGGCCGTGCAGGCGCAGGGGCGGATCGCCCGCCGGGAAGGCCAAGGACCAGGCCGCCGCCACCAGATCGGGCCCCTTGTGGTGAGACAGGCTCCCCAAGAAGATCAGCCCCTTGCGCTGGGCCGGCTGGGGCCCCGGCGGGAGCTCCACCCCATGCGGGATCACCCGCACCGGGCCGCTGCCGAGGGCCTCGGCCTCCGCCGCGAGGTGGGCGCTCGGGGAGATCCGCGCGCCAAACCGGCGCAGAACACCCATCATCACGTCATTTCGGTGCTTGGCGGCGGCCTCGCCCTCCGGCGCCCCCTGCCCGCGCCGCAGCGGCGCCCGCAGGCCATCGGGCAGGGTCTGGTAGAGGCGGTGCAGGCGATCCACAGGCAAGATCCGACCGAAGACCCCAGCGGCGCCGAGCAGGGCCCGGGCCCGACGCCCTGGGGTGGGCGCCCAGGCCGCCGCGCAGGGGGCGCAGCGGTCCGGCGCCGGGCCGGGGCAGCGCGCGCCGCTCGGCAGCTGCCCGAGGCCGCCCGCGGCGCACCACATCCAGCGGTCGTGCAGGGTCATCACCGTGGGCAGACCCGGCGGGAGGGCGTCCATCAGGCCGCTCCCGATGAATTGCAGGTGGTGGACATGGACGAGATCGGGGCGAAGGGCGCGCACCGCCCGGGCCAGCGGCTGCGCCAGCGAGGGGTCGGCCTCGGCGTCGGCCAAGCGCCGCACCGGCACGTTGTTCACGAGGCGGATCACCTGCAGGGGCCCGCCCTTGGCCCCCGGCGCGCCCGGCAGCTCCCCGTGCAGCAGGGCGCCGTGGGCCTCGCCCGGCGCGCGGGTGGCGGCGAGCAGGGCGACCTCCAGCCCGAGGCCCTGGAGCGCCAGGGCCAGCGCCAGGGTGTGCTGCTCGGTGCCGGCCGCTTCCCGGGGAGGAAGGCCGTGGCTCACCATCAGGACCTTCGCCATGCAGGGCACCTCCGGGCGCGGGGCGCGGACCGCCCCCAGCCGCGCTGCTATTGTGGTCGCTCCCCCGCCGACCGGAGCGCGCTTGCCGTCCGCCGCCCCCCTCGAAGCGCCGCTGCCCCCCACACGCCTGCCGGTGCTCGTGGTGGACGACGAGCCCGGCCTGCGTCAGCTGCTCCGCATCATCCTGGAGCGGGCCGACTATGACGTGGTGGAAGCCAAAGATGGCGAGGAGGCCCTGCTTGCCCTCGCGGCCCGGCCGGCGCTGCGGGTGGCGCTGTGTGACCTGCGGATGCCCCGCCTCGACGGCCTCGGCTTCTTGCGCGCGGCCCAGGCGGCCCGCCCCGAGCTGCGCGTGGTGATGATGAGCGCCTACGGCAGCCAAGAGGACGCCGCCGCCGCGCTGAACGCCGGCGCCTGGGACTACATCAACAAGCCGTTCCGGGCCGACGAGGTCAAGCAGTGCCTGCACCGCATCGCCGACCGGGAGCGGCTGCTCACCGAGAACGCCCTCCTACGCGCCAAGGTCGCCGAGCCGCCGGCCACCATCGAAGGTTTTGTGGGCCGGGGCCCCGCCGCCCGCCTCGTGATGGACACCGTCGCCCGGGTGGCCCGCTACCCGAGCACCGTGCTCATCACCGGCGAGTCCGGCACCGGCAAAGAGCTGGTCGCCCAGGCCCTTCACGCGCGATCGGACCGGGCGGCCCGCCCCTTTGTGCCGGTGAACTGCGCCGCGCTGCCCGAGGGCCTGCTGGAGAGCGAGCTGTTCGGCCACGAGCGCGGCGCCTTCACTGGGGCGGTGCGGGCCCGCGGCGGGCTTTTTGAGCTGGCCGACGGCGGGACGCTGCTGCTCGACGAGATCGGCGACATGCCGCTCGCCCTGCAGAGCCGGCTGCTGCGGGTGCTGGAGGACGGCCGGGTCCGGCGGGTCGGGGGCGACCGGGACCGCGAGGTGGACGTGCGGGTCGTCGCCTCCACCGCCGTGGCCCTCGAAGCGGCGGTCGAGGCCGGGCGCTTTCGGCGGGACCTGTTCTACCGGCTCAACGTGGTGCGCATCCAGCTCCCGGCCCTGCGCGATCGCCCCGAAGATCTGCCGCTCCTGGCCCAAGCCCTGGTGCACCGGGCCGCCCACCGCCTCGGCCGGCCGGCCTTGCCGCTGTCCACGCCGGCCCTCGCGGCGCTGCGCGAGGCGAGCTGGCCCGGCAATGTCCGGCAGCTTGAGAACGTCATCGAGCAGGCCGTTCTGCTCAGCAACGGGCCCTGCATCGAGGCCGAGGACCTGCCGCTGAGCCCGCCCAGCCGGCCCGCCCCCGCCGCCCGGTCGAGCGCCGTGCTGGACCTGCTGCCCGACGACGGCGAGGCCCCGCTGTCGATCAAGGCCCTGAGCGCCGATCTGGAGCGCCACCTCATCGGCCTCGCCCTCGTCCGCTCCAGCGGCCACCGGGCCCAAGCCGCGCGGCTGCTGGAGATCTCCTACAAGGCCCTGGTCTACAAGATCCGCGAGTATGGGCTCGACGGGGTCGGAGGTCCGCCATGAGCGCCGCCCCCCGCGAGCCGTATCGACCAAAGGTGGCCTCGATCCGCCGGTTCGCCGTCGTTCTCGCCGCGGCGGTGGCGGGGATCAGCCTCGGCGCCGGCTGCTCCGCCGACCGGGACGCCGCCGCCGGCCAAGCCGCCCTCGACGCCCACCAGCTCTCCGAGGCCGAGCGGGCCTTCCGGTCGGCCCTCGACCGCGACCCCAACCACCCGGGCGCCCTCGGCGGCCTCGGCTGGACCTACCAGCTCGCCGGCCAGCGGGACGCCGCCCGCGCCAGCTTCCGCCGCTGCGTGGACCTCGCCCCCGGCCGGGCGGACTGCCTGCGGGGCCTCGCCAGCGTGGCGATGGCCGACGGCGAGCTCGCCCAGGCCCGCGGTCTGCTCGGCGAAGCCAAAGCCGCGGCCCCCGACGACCTGCGGGTCGAGGCCAGCCTCGCGCTGCTGTCGCTGGCCCAGGGCGAGGTCGAGCGGGCCGCCGAGCGCTATGCCGCCTTGGTGGTGCTCGCCCCCGAGAGCGCCGACTACAAGCTCGGCCTCGCGGAGTGCCGCCTGCGCCAAGGCGAGCCCCTCGAGGCCCTGCGCCTCGTGGACGAGGCCCTCGCCGCGCCCGAGGCCCGCGCCCGGCCCCGCGCCATGGCCCTGCAGCTCAAGGCCCGCGCCCTGGTCGGCGCCACCTCCGGTCGGGAAGATCCCGCAGACTGCGCCGGAAGCGCCCCGCCGCTGCGGGCCTGGCTGGACGCCGCGGTCGAGGCCGCCGACGCCGCCGAGGCCGTGGGGGTCGGGCTCCCGGAGCTGCCGGCCGTCCGCCGCTTGATCAACCGGCGCCGGGCCGCCATCGACGCGGTCTGCCCGCCCGAGCTGCCCGCCGCCGACGACCTGCTGCGGGCGCCCGAGCCGAGCGCCCCGCGGAATTAGTCCGCAGGGACAGGAAAAGTTTTCCCACCCCGCGGCCTCCGCCCCCGAAGCCCCGCACAAGCCCCTGATCTCCGGCTCATCTCACCTCGCCCAAACCACCCGCGCGCTGGATCGCTCCTTGCAAGACCGGAGGCAGCCCCCACCGCGCTCCCCCGCAGGCCCGATGCCCCCCACCCGCCGCACGCTCTGCAGCCTCACGCTCTGCAGCCGCACCCACCGCAGCCGCGCTCCATCGCGGGCGGCCCCGGTGCGTGGCCGTCGTGGCTTCACGATCGTCGAGCTCGCCGTGGTGCTGGCGATCTTCGTGATCACGGCGGCGCTGGGCATCGGCTCCTTGCGCGAGCACCTCCCGCGCTACCGCATGGTCCAGACCGCCAAGCGCCTCAAAGCCGACCTGCGCACCCTGCAGTCCTTGGCCACCTCGAGCGGCCGCCAAGCCCGGCTTCGGCTGGTGTCCGCCCCCGGCGACTGCGCCGACCCCACGGTCTGGGGCGGCGGCTGGGCCCTCGAGCTCGGCGACCGCAGCAACGGCAGCACCCGCTGGGACGTCCTGCCGGTCGACCTCAGCGAAGAGGCCGGCCTCGCGCCCGACAGCGATCAGTCTGAGGGCCTCGTGGTGCTGTCGGAGGGCGGCAACGCCGAGGCGCGCTTTACCTGCCTGCTCCCCTGGGGCACACTCACAGGGCCCCTCAGCGGTGACCGCGACACCATCGTCATCAACGCCCGCGGCTACCTCGACAACCCCACCACCGATCTCGACGCCGGCTACATCCGCCTGACGCTGCGCAACCAAGACGCCGCGCTGCAGGGCGTTCAGGACGAGGCTGTGGTCCTCATCTCCGCCGCGGGGGCCGTCCGCCTCGCCTCCCCCACCGCCGCCGCCACCAGCGTCGCCGGGACCGCCCTCCGATGAGCGCGCCACAGCCCCGCCGCCCGATCCTCCTCCCCCAGGGAACGCCCGCGATGAACGCCCCGCCGAACACGCCCCGCCCGCTGGCCGCTCCGGCGCCGCGCCTCGCCGCGCGTGCCCGTCGATCCCGCGGGAGCGAGGCCGGCTTCACGCTGATCGAGGCGCTGATCGCCACGGCCCTGCTGGGCTTCTCGCTCATCGTGATGTTCGGCTTTCATACCCAGGCTTTGCGCAGCAACATGCACGCGCGCAAGCTCACCGACTGCACCTACCTCGCGCAGACCTACATGGAGCGCATGATGGCCGAGCCCTGGCGGGAGGGCTCGGTGCCCACCACGCTCGTGGACGGCAGCTCCGACACCACCACCGCTGGCGACAATGACGCCCTGTGGGTCGATCTGGAGCAGCCCGGCAGCCCGCTGCTGGTCAACGCGCTCAACACCACCGACACCACCTACGGCCAGCGCAACTACTCGATCTCCTGGGACATCAGCAACATGGACAGCGCGCCGGTCAACTGGGTGCGGGTCCGGGTGCGCTGCAAGTACCGGGACGAGGCCTTCGGCACCTGGCACGGCACCACCATCTCTAGCTACCGCTTCCGGGACGGCTGATGCACAACCCAGCTCCATCACCGAACCTCCCGCCCGCTCGCTTGAGCGCCAGCGCCCGCCGGTCCGCCGCGCTGCGCGCCGGCTTCACGCTGCTGGAGGTCATGGTCGCCATCGCCATCGCCTCCTTCACCGTCACGGCGCTCTTCGCCTTGTTCACGGTCCAGAGCCGGCAGCTGCTCCGCCAAGACATCGACATGGAGATGAACCAGAGCCTGCGCTTCGCCACCGACATGATCACCCGCTCGGTGCGCATGGCCGGCTACGGCAGCGGCGGCTGGGTCTACGGGGCGATGGGCCCGACCGCTGGCGCCACCAGCGACCCGCTGCCCTCGATCATCCCGTGGAATGATCCGACCGGAGACGGCGGCCCCGACGCCATCACCGTCGTCTACATGGACCCAGCCCTGATCATGGACACCAGCAACCAGGTCATCGAGAGCTGGGACACGCTGAGCATCACCTTCAAGCCCGGCATGCGCGGCAACGCCCTCAAGCTCGCCCAGCTCAACGCCGGCGACATGCTGCTGTGCAGCGACTACGCCGACCCCCGCGGCATCCGCAGCTACCTGTGGGCCATCACCGCCGTCAACAGCACCACCGGCGTCATCGGCGTCGTGCCCAACGACAGCTACTCCGACTACGCCCAGTGGTTCACCACAAACCCGAACCTCACGCCGATCATGACGTGCAGCCGGGCCGAGATCTACACCTTCTACGTGGACGACGACGACGACGGCGTGGGCGCCGGCAGCGCCGACAACCCCGTGTTGATGCTGTCGAGCGACCAGACTTGGCCGAGCAACGACGACGTGCCGCTGGTCGACAACATCGAAGACCTGCAGCTCGAGTACTGCCTCGATGACGGCGCCATGTCGGCCGACTGCAGCACCTCTTGGGTCACCGGCGAAAGCATCGACGCGAGCACCGCCGCCGACAAGGTGTGGATGGTCCGGGTCATGCTGATGGTGCGGAGCAACCGCGAAGACATGAACGACCAGTACGGCGGACAGCGCACCGCGATGAGCGATCGCGGCGCCGGCCTGCCCGACCACTTCTTCCGGCGCACGATGGCCACCGAGGTCGCCGTGCGAAACATCCGCTTGTTGGCCAGACCTTGACGACGCCCGCGCCCGCGCCCCCGCTCATCCGAGCGACCGTCCCCTCCCCTCGACCCGGCAGGATCGCCATGCACGCCCCCCGTCGCTTGACCCCGCCCCTGCGCGCGCGCGGCCCCGAGGGCGGCTACATCATGTTGATCGCGCTGATGGTCATGGCCATCTTGGCGATCCTCGGCGTGACCACCCTGCGCGTGGCCGGCATCGACCAGCGCGTCGCCATCCAGAACCGCAAGCACATGCTCACGGTCAACACCGCCCACGCCGGCACCGAGCACGCCCGAAGCGCGCTGATGTACGCCGATCCCGTCAGCGAGGGCCTCGACACCGCCGACACCGCCGGCGACTTTGTGGCCAAGACCACCGCCGAGGCCAGCTTTGGCGGCCTCGCCTACGCCCAGAACCTCGGCGTCTACTGGGTGACGGCGACCTACCACCGCTGCGGCAACCCGCCCCCGGGCTACAGCACCGAGCTCGGCGGCAGCAAGTTCCGCTCCGACTACTGGGAGATGAGCTCCACCGCTCGCTTTCAGTCCAGCGCCAGCAGCGCCTCGCCGATGAACGAGACCCAGGCCCGCACGAGCAGCCTGATTCGAAAAGTCCGCTTCGGCGCCTGCAAGATCCGTTAGCCATGCTGTGGCCCTCCTCCGGAGCACCGCGATGACGCACCCGACCCCGACCCTCGCCCCCAGCCCCGCGATCTCCGCCGCTTCGCTCGCCCTGTTTGGCGTCTGCAGCGTTGTTTTCGCAGCTGCAAGCCCCTCGGTCGCCCGGGCTGCGTCCTCGGCCGGCGGCGAAGAGTTCATGAGCACGGTCGAGGCGGCGCCCCCCAACGTGATCTTCCTGGTGGACCTGTCCTCGGACATGGGCGATCCCTGCCACACCACCAGCGGCGCCTTCACCAACACCTGCCTCGATGACGTGCTCAACGCCATTGACATGGTGGCCCAGCACTTTGACTTCGCGCGCTACGGCGTCGTCGGCACCTCGGCCTCCGCGAGCGACAACGGCTTCTACCCGATCGCTCCGCTCGGCTCCACCTACGCCGAGATGCACGCCGCCATCGAGGCCCTCCGCACCGCGGGCCCGCACGCCAGCACCACGCGCAACCACTCCGAGGCGCTCAGCGATCTCGCCCGCACCTACTTCTCGGCCACCGACCTCGATGATCCGAGCGTAGACAGCGACGGCGACGGCATCGGCTACGACTTCACCAAGGCCGCCATCGAGTACAGCTGCCAGACCAGCCACGTCATCGTGCTCACCAAGCAGCGGCCCGAGGACGACAGCGACGCGGCCGCCGCCTTCATCGACGCGATCGGCGCGGACGTCACCTGCGACGCGGCCGGCCGCACCACCGCCGTCTCGGCCGGCGATGAGCAGTGCAGCTACGACAACGTCGTGAGCGGCCTCTACCGCGCCGACCTGCGCGGCGACCTCACCGGCGACCAAAACATCGTGGTGCACACCGTTGGCCTCGGCATCGGCGGCACCACGGTGGCCGAGGAGCTCTACGGCTCGGCCTCTACCGCCAACAGCCCGGCCGGCGTCTACGCCAACGCCGGCGACGCCGACCAGATCCTCACCTACATCCTCTACGTGATGAAGGACATCCGCTCCGGCACCTACAGCCGCAGCACCCCGGTGGTCTCGGCCGACGGCAACTACCTCGTCTACAGCTTCTACGAGCTCAACGGCGACGAGGAGGTGGGCAGCGGCGCCGGCCTCGCGCTCGGCCAGGGCCACATCCGGGCCTACTCGATCAACAACGACCCCAGCAGCGCCGCCTACGGGCAGGTCGAGTACGACCACACCAACTGCGGCGACGACATGAGCTACTCCTGCGGCGGCGCGCTGTGGGACGGCGGAGACCTGCTCCTCTCCCGCCTCGTCACCGAAGACGACCAGCAGGACGATGACAACGACGGTGAGCTCTACCGCGACATCTACACCTTCTGGGAGCCGGCCGCCTCGCTGAGCTACCGCAGCTTCGGCGCCATCTCCGCCACCGACCGGGCCATGCCGCTCGACCGGCGCTTCGTGGACGCGGTGGGCTCCGATCCCGCCACGCTCAACCTCGTGCTCGACACCACCACCGATACCAGCGGCTGCCCCACCTCCAGCTCGCTCATCTACAACTTCGACAAGGTGACGGGCTCGCCCTGCGCCTCGGTGGACGCGAGCGACCTGCGCTCCCTTGTCGCCTTCGTGCGCGGCAACACCACCTCGGAGTTCCGCTACCTCAGCGACACCCGCGGCCGCTGGCGCCTCGGCGACTCGCCGCACTCGGTGCCGGTGGTGGTCCAGGCCCGAAACAGCACCTTCGCCATCGAGCCCAGCTACCGCCGCTTCCTCGAGCTGCTCGAGGCCGGCGAGGCCGACGGCTCCATCCCCAGCATCGTGCTGCAGGCCGCAAACGACGGCATGCTCCACGCCTTTGCCCTCAGCGACGTCGGCACCACCACCCACACCGACCAGGGCGAAGAGCTCTGGGCCTGGGTGCCGGGCTACCTGCTGGAGCGCGAGCACGCCCAAGACTGGTCGGGCCGCCTCGTCGACATGATGCTGTTTGGGCGCACATTCCTCTTCGACGGCTCGCCGGTGGTCGAGGACGTGTGGATCGACGCCAACGGCGACGGCAGCAAGGACTGCGACAGCCTCCCCGACAACTGCGAGTGGCGGCGCGTGGTCGTCGTTCAGCAGGGCCAGGGCGGCCCGGTCACGCTGGCGCTGGACATCACCGACACCAACCGCCCCACCTTCCTGTGGGAGCAGACCGACGAGACCGATCGGCACGCCATGGGCTACACCACCAGCCGGCCGGTGCTCGCCAACGTCTATGACACCAGCACCGGCACCCCCACCGACCGCTGGGTGGCCTTCTGGGGCAGCGGCCGGGGCGTGCCCACGAGCAGCAGCTACGAGCTGCACGAGTCCAACCTCTACGCCTGGGCCGTGGGCGACAGCTACTGGGAGTCCAGCCACGTCGGCTACCAGGCCCCGAGCAGCGGCGCCGGCTACGCCCGCGGCGACAACTGGCACCCCCAGCTCGATCTGCTCGGCAGCGGCCTCAACGCCGACAGCGACAGCCACTCCGAGTACGGCTACATCAGCGCCGCCCTCGCCGTGGTGGACGTAGACAGCGACGGCGACGCCGACACGCTCTACTTCCCGGTCACCACCGCCTACCAGCCCACCGATGAGGGCGGCGGCGGCCCCGGCGACATCGCCAGCCCCGGCAGCACCTGGATGTACAAGGCCTGCATCGACTCCACCGATCCCGGCGATCTCAACTGGGTGGAGTTCTTCGACCCGCGGGTCGATGGCGGCCTCACCAGCCGGCCCGAGGTCTACTACTCGGCCACCACCTCTTGGCTCCGCGACGGCTCCCTCGGCGTCTACTGGGGCACCGGCACGCCCTACTCCCGCAGCCAAACCGGCAGCAACGGCTACTTCTTCGCGATGAAGGACTCGGCCCCGGGCAGCTGCGCCGGCGACACGATGGAGCCCCTCACCGACTGCGGCACCGGCGGCGTGCTCACGCTGGCCCCGGGCGAGGGCCTCACCTCGGACCCCATCGTCTACGCGGGCGTCGTCTACTACTCGACCTGGATCCCCGCCGCGGACCGCTGCGACGGCGGCACCGGGCGCATCTACGGCATCGACTTCCAGGACTGCAGCAACGGCATCGACACCAACGGCGACGGCTCGGTCACCGCGGCCGACGCCGAGTTCATCGAGGCCGAAGACTCCTACATCTCGGGCCTGACGGTCACCGACAAGGGCAACCTGTTCTACGGCACCAGCAACGCCGAGACCGACGGCAGCGGCGCCCCCGTGGGCACCATCAACGCCGCCACCGACCCCTTCCTCGGCACCAACACCCTCGCCTGGATGGAGGTCTTCTAAGGGGCCCCGCGGTCCTCGCCGCGCGCCGGGCCCGCAATAGAGCCCCGGCGCGCCCGCGAGGTCCCCTCCCCTGACCCCGTCGCCGCCCTGGGTCGGCATGGCCGCGTCCTCGATCGCCGAAGCCCCCGCGCCCACCGCCGCCAACCTCGCGCGCCTCGCCATCCCGGCCGCCGCCTCGGTGGTGCTCAACAACAGCTTCCGGGTCGTCGATCAGTACGTGGCCCAGTGGATCGGCGTGCCGGCCCAGGCCGCCATCGGCTCCACCACCTTCGTCCTGATCTTGCTCTACGCCGTCTGGGCCAGCGTGGCCTACGGGGTCGGGCCGCTCCTCGCCCGGGCCGAGGGCGCCCGCGACGCCGCCCTGCGCGGTCAGGCCTTGGGCGCGGGCCTCGGGGCCGGCCTCGCCGTGGGCCTCGTCTCGGTGGGGCTCATGGCGCTCCTCGCCCCCCAGATCAGCGCCGCCATGGGCCTCTCCGGCGAGACCGGCCTGCTCTGCACCCGCTACCTGCGCGCCCTCGCCTGGGTGGGCCTGCCGCTGGCCCTGGCCCCCTTGCTCGACCAGGCCCTGTTCGCCGTCGGCCGGGCCGGCCTGTCGATGGTCCTGCAATTGTTGGCCACGCTGCTCAACTTTGGGCTGTCGATCTGGTGGGTGCGCGGGGCGGGCCTCGGGGTCGAGGGGGCGGCCTGGGCCAGCGGCGCCAGCCGGGCCGTCGCCCTCGTGATCGGCCTCGCTGTGCTGATCGTCGCGCTGCGGCCACCCCTGCGCAGCCTCGTGGATCTGCGCACCGCCGCCCGGGTGCTGCGGGTGGGCGCGCCGGCGGCCGTCAACATCGCGGCCTACGCCCTGGTCTACTTCCTGCTGCTCAAGTTCGCGATCTCTCCGCTCGGTCCAGCGGTCAACGCCGCGCTCGGCATCGGGTTCTCAGCCTTGGAGAGCCTGTCCTGGCCGCTGTTCTCGGGCCTGTCCTTGGCGGTGGCGAGCTTGGTGGGCCGTCAGCTCGGCGCCGGCCGCCCCGATCTGGCCAAAGCCGCGCTCCGCCTGGGCTTCTGGCCGGTCACCCTGCTCGGCCTGGTCGCCGCCCTGCTGTTTCGGCTGCTCGGCGAGCCGTTCTGCGCCGCCTTCACCGACGACCCAGCGGTGCTGCGCGAGGCCACCCAATACGCCCACATCCTGGCTTGGTCCCAGCTTTTCGTCGCCTGGGAGTCCTTGGCCGAGGGCGTGCTCCAGGGGGCCGGCGACACCCGCACCGTCCTGCGCTGGTCGAGCCCGCTCAACGCCCTGCGCGTGCCCCTGTGCTGGGCCCTGGCCGAGCCGCTGGGCATGGGCGCGGCCGGCGTGTGGTGGGGCATCAACCTCACCACCGCGCTCAAGGCGCTGGGCAAGGGCCGCGCCGCCCTCCGGGGCGAGTGGGTGAGCGCCAAGGTCTGAGCCCGCCCCTCGCTAAAATAGCGTGCCAGTGGTCAATCTCGGGCGCAACCTCGGGCGCAACCTCGGGGGCGAGCGGGGGCGCCGACGCGCC
>CANHON010000099.1 GCA_947462115.1 Deltaproteobacteria bacterium
AGCGGGGTGTCGATGTCGGTGCGGTCGAGGCCAGCGCCGGGGAGCAGGCGCGCCGCGGGCGGGGCCGCCGAAGGGGCCGGTTCAGGCGCGCGATCGGCGAAGTCAGGCGGGCAGCCCATCACACACCCCCAGCCAAGATGCGGCTGCCGACGGCCTCGCCGCGCAGGGCCGCGAGCAGGGCCCCGCGACGCAGCCCGTTGATCAGCACCACCTCGCGCACAAAGCGCGTGTGCTGCAGGGTCTCGACCATCGCCCGGTCGAAGGGCAGGCTCGGCAGGCCGGCGGCGAGCAGGGCGCCGGCGCTGATCTCCGGGATCAACCGCGCCGTGGGCTCATCAACCGGATCAGCGTCGTAGAGGCCGTCCTGGTCCTTGAGCAGGATGAGGCGCGGGGCGCCGAGCGCCTCGGCCGTGAGCAGCATGCCGAGGTCGGAGCCGTTCTCGGGCAGGCGCCCAGACTGGGGCGGCGGCTCCCAGTAGTGGTAGGGCGGGACGCTGATGACCAGGGGCAGCATGCCGCCGCGCAGGTACAGGGCCACGTCGGCGAAGTCGTCCCGCTTGAGCATGACGGCGTTGTGGCGGGCCAACAGCTGCTGGAGCATCGCCACGTTCTGCTCTTCGCAGGCGCCGGCGAGCTGGGCCAAGCCGCCGGTGGGCAGCCCGAGGTCCAGCGCCACCGAGAAGACGTGGCGCAGGCGGGCCCCGCCGGAGACGCCGACCACCAGCTCATAGGCGCGGCGGGCCTCGACCAGCTCCTCGACCAGCGGCAGCACGGCGGGGGCGCCGCGGTCCATGATGCTTCCGCCGCCGATGGCGAGCACCGTGACCGTGGGCAGCATCGCCACCAGGGCCTCGCCTTGGGTGGCGGCCACGAGGCCCGGCTGCACCAAAGAGGCCCCCATCAGGGCGGTGTGGATGTGGGTCCGCCCGTCGCCCTCGACCAAGGCGCCGCTGCCCGCCCAGGGGACCGCCGCTTCCGTGCCCATGCGCACCTCCGGGCCCCCGCTATTGCGGCGCCGGGTCGCCGTCCGCAGGGGAGCCCGGCGCGGGGGCGGGGGTTTGACCCAAAATGCCCGCGGTGACGGCGCCGGAGAGCCCACCAGCGAGCAGGTGGCTCCAGCCGACCCCGATCAGCACGCTGATCACAGCGCCGGGCGCCCCCACGCAGGCGGTGAGGAGCAGCTCCACCGACAGGCGGCCCAGCGCCAGCGTGAGGCCGAGCAGCGTGGCCCGCAGCAGCAGGGGGCCCGGCGCGCGGCGGGCGAGCGGCCACAGCAGATCGGCGAGCAGGCCGGGAGCGACGTGCTTGAGCACCTCCAGCGCGCCGTAGCGGCCGTCGCCCTGCATCAAGCTGAGCAGCCCGACCACGAGGCCGACCGCGGTGGCGGTGAAGCGGCCCGAGCCCCGCGCCGCGCCGAACAGGTAGAGCGGGAGCAGCAGAACGCCCTTGTGGCCGGGCAAGAAGGGCAGACCCGGCAGCACGCGCAGCAGGCGCACCCCCATCATCGCCGCGGCGAGCCCGGCGACCAGCGCGGCCTCTCGCACCACCCGACCGGGGAGCTCGGGGTGATCTTCGCTCAGCCACTGCTCGGCGCGATCGACCTCGCGCTCCAAGGGGCCGAGCAGGGTGGAGGGTCGCATCGCGAGCAGGCGCGCCCAGGCCCCGCGCGATCGGGCGAACACGCCCTCCTTGGTGCTATTTTCGTCCACAGCGCTCGGGCGCCCGCGGCCCCCACCGCCGCCGCCACCGCCCCCACCACCGCCACCGCCGCCACCGCCGCCGCCGCCGCCGCCGGGCCGGTGATCGAGCAGCAGCAGGGCGCCTTCGAGGCTCAGGCTGAGCAGCGCGCCGAGGCCGAGGCCGCGGAGGGTGCGCGCCAGGCCGCCGGGGGGGAGCCGGGCCCGGACCACCGCCGCCGCCACCGAGACGCTGGCCACCCGCAGCCCGAGCTCCAGGCCGCCGAGCAGGCCCGCGGGGTGCAGGCGCAGCGGGCCGAGGGACAGGGCCGAGTCTTCAGGGCCCGCTGCTGGCCAAAGACAGGCGCCGAGGCTGAACCACAGCGAGAAGACCGCCGGGCGGCGCAGGCGGCGGAGCAGGGCGCGGGGGCCCTCGGACCGCAGCAGACCGAGGTGAAGCAGCAGCAGCCCGCCGACCCAGCGGGGGTCGGCCACCAGGGAGCCGACGGAGACCAGGAGCAGGTAGAGCAGCGCGAGGCGCGCAAAACGCTGCGCTGCCGGAGCTTCAGGCAGGAGCAGCCTCGACGAGCTCGGCGGGCAGGCTGATCTCGTCGCGGCGGGCCCAGCGGTCGGCCACGTCCGGGCCAGCGGTGCGGCGCGCAGACGGCGGCTGCAGGGTCATTTTGGCCGTCTCGAAGAAGCCCTCCAGCGTGCGGAACATGCTGCTCGTATCGATCCAGCAGGCCCGCATGCAGCCCTCGCAGCCGCCGGCCTCCATCAAGCGCAGCCGCTCGAACTCGGCGCTGTGGAAGTACTCTTCGAAGTTGGGGTCGAGGAAGTGCAGGTGCTGCTGCTCGGTGCGGTGGCAGATCGTGAACTGGCCGTTGGGCGCCACGCTGAAGTACAGCCGGCCGGCGTCGCAGCCCTCGGCCGGGAAGCGCCCGGTCTTGAGGTAGCGGCGGCTGGCCTCGAGGTAGGGCGTGGAGTTGAGGATCGGCTCGCCGGCGGCCTTCATGGCGATGATGGCACCGTAGGCCGCGTCGATGCGGCGGTGGGCCTCGTCGGCCGCGGCCTCGATGGGCATGCCGAGCTCGGGCCGGTAGCGGATGAAGCGCGCCTCCCAGTTGCGCAGCCCCGCCTTGGGATCGGGCAGCAGCTCGATGGGCAAAAAGCTGACCGCGAAGCCAATGTCGCGGGCGAAGCGCACCATATCGGGCAGCTCTTCGAGGTTGAGGTTGCTGACCACGCAGTTGATGGTGGGCAAGGCGCCGCCGACCCCCGACAAGCGCCGCGACATGTGGCTCATCGTGGCCACCGCCTCGTCCCAGGCGCCCTCTTGCTCGCAGATGTAGTCGAAGCGCTTGGGGTAGAGGCTGTCGAGCGAGACGCTGAAGTTCTTGACGCCGAGGTCAATCACGCGGTCCACCCGGTCGAGGTAGCGCTGGCCGCGCACGACGTTGCGGCCGTTGCCCTCGCCGATGCCGTTGGTGAGCACTCGCAGGTTGAGGCCCTGGCCCAAAAAGGCGCTGCAGGCGGCCTCGAGGTTGGCCGAGGCGAAGGGCTCGCCGCCGCCGATGCTCAGCTGCACCACGCCGAGGCGGGCCATGCGCTCCGCCATGAGCTGAAGCTCGGCCGGGCTGAGCTCCTCGCGCTCATTGCCGTAGCGCCAGATGCCGCACATCTTGCAGGTGAGGTTGCAGCGGTGGGTGATGCCGAAGTGCGCGTAGACCGGCACGCGCCGGGTGACGGCGGCGGCGGCGATGCGGGCGTAGTTGCGGGCGGTGAAGCGCAGCATGCGGCCCCCGAGGCTCGTGGGGCGGCGGTGCCCCGGTCGAGGAATAACGCAGGCGGGGCGCCGCGCGGCGCTCAGCCGACCTCGAGCGCGGCGCTGCGGACGGCCTCGATGAGGTGATCGAGATCAGCCTCGGTGAGGTTGGGGTGCACAGGCAGGTGCAGCAGGTCCCGCATGGCGGCGCTGGCGTTGGGGCAATCGCGCTTATACTCTTGAAACAAGGGGTGATCCCCGAAGGCGCTCATGTAGCCGATGGTGGTGTCCACCCCGCGCTTGCGCAGGGCGGCCATCAGCGCGTCCCGTCGCGGGTGGTTCACCACAAAACTCATGTAGATGGGCTCGGCGCCCTCGGGGTAGGTCGGCGTGGCGAGGCCGGGCACGTGGGCCAGGGCCACGTCGAGCTTGCGGCCGTTGCGCACGCGGGCGCCGTTGAGCGCGTCGATGCGGCCGAGCTGGGACAGGCCGACCTTCGCCTGGGCCGCCCGGGCGCCACCTTTGCTGTGGTAGCTCGAGGACAGCGTGGTGTAGCGCACCTCTGGCTCGCCGAAGGGCGCGTGGATCGGGTCGCGGCCGAGCTGGTTGCCGATGACCACGGCGGGGTGGACCGTGGCCCAGTACAGCGCGGGGTGGGTGGCGGCCCACATGGCGAGGCCGGTGCCGACCTCTTTGGCCAGCTTGCGGCGGGGGGTCGGGCCGGCGCCGGCGAGGGCGGCGCGCACCCGGGCCGCCACGCCCGCGTCCGAGGTGGTGACCATGGCCCCCGATAAGGTGGTGATGTTCTTGGTGAGCCCGAAGGTGTAATAGGCGTGTTGGCCGATCTGCCCGACCCGCTGGCCCTTGTAGCGGGCGCCGGTGCTCTGGGCGCAGTCTTCAATGACCTGCACGTTGTTTTCGCGGGCGATCTGCTGGATGGCGCCCATGTCGCAGGGCGTGCCGAACAGGTGCGTGGGCACCACCGCCCGGGTGCGCGGGGTGATGGCGGCCCGGAAGGCCTCGGGGTCGAGCACGTGGCTGCGCAGGCCCACGTCGGCGAAGACCGGCCGCGCGCCAAGGAGCGGGACCATCGCGGGGATCGCAAAGTAGGTGAGGCCGGGGATGATGACCTCGTCGCCCGCGCCCACGCCGATGGCCTGAAGGAGCAGGTAGAAGCCATAGCGGGCCGAAGGCACCATAATGGCGTGGGGAACGCCAATCAGCTCGGCAAACCGCCCCTCAAAGGCGGCCACGGCCTCGGCGTCCTCGGCGGCGTCGGCGCGCAGCAGGGACGCGGCGGCGGACAGGGCCTCTGCAGGCGAGAAGCTCGGGCTAAACCGAGGGATGCGACCAAAAGCCATCGGGGGCACCTGCGGGCAGGAGGAGACGGGCGCGGGCCGAGGCTCTAGCCCAGGGCGACCCGCGACGGCAACGCGAGCGCGCCTGTGCTTTGCTGTCGCCGCGAGCGCCTGGGCGGCCCCGCGCCCGATAAATCCCTTCAGCCCAGCCCCGCGCGCCCGACGCAGACAGGTCATGAGCCCTCCTCCGCCGCCCGCCGAGACGCCGTGGACGACCCAGCGCTGGGTCGTGCCGGTGGTCCTGTGCCTCGCGGGCGCGGGGTGGTTGAGCCACGCCGAGGGCACGCCGGGGCACGGGGTCGCCGCGATCACCGCCGTCGCCGCCGCCGCCTTGGCCCTGCTCGGCGCCTTGGTGCCCGCGCCGCGCCGCGCCGCGCTCTACGCCTGGCTGCTCACCTTGGTCTGCTTGGTCCCCCCGGTGCTCGCGGCCCCGGCCCTGCTCGCCGCGCCGGTCCACGAGCTCGCGCGGGTGTGGGCCCGGGTCGATCAGATCATCGCGCTGGCCGCTGTGATCGCCGCTGCGCCCGTGGCCCTGCGCCGGGCCCGGGACCGGCAGCGCGCCGCCGTCAGCGCGGGCGTGGGGGCCATCGCGCTCGGCGTCTTGGCGCCGGACCCGCCGAGCTGGGGCGCGGCGGGCTTGCTCATCAGCGCGGGCGCCGCGGCCCTCCTGCTGCTGCGCGGCGACCCGAACCCCGGCCTCGCCGTCGGCACCCTGCGGCCGGCGCGGGAGGGCGGCCTGTTCGTGCTGAACGAAACGGCGCTGCAGCTGCTCGGCCTCGACGATCCGGCCCCCCGCGGCGTGGCCGAGCTGGCCTCGCTGGCGGCGCCCAGCCGGCGGGAGGCCATGCGCGCCGCCCTCGACGACGCGCTGCGCGGCTTGCCCGTGAACATCGACCTGCAGGTCCGAGACCGCGCGGGCCGAGAGCGTGACCTGCTGATGGACGGCCTCCGGGGGCACCTTCAGCTCCGGCCCCTCGAGCAGACCACCGTGGCCCGCCGGGCCCGCGGCGCCGATCGGGCGGCCCTCGCCGCTTCGCTCGGCAACATGGGCATTTTGGTGGTGGATCGGGAGGGGCTGCCCCTCGAGTCCAACGACGTGATCGAGCGCATCGCCGCGCCGTGGCAAGGCCCAGCCGGCTGGTGGGCCGCCCTGGTGCAAGGCCAGGAGCGCAGCCGGCGCCGCGGCCGCACCGAGCCGAGCGACCAGAGCCAGACCGCCGAGCAGGTGGACCTCTCGGAGCCGGGGACGGAGCAGCGGCGGGTCTTTCAGGTGCGGCAGCGCCACCTCGGCGACGGCGAGCTGCTGATCCTCGCCGAGGACGTGACGGGCGCGGTGGAGACCGCCGAGGCCCGCCAGCAGGCCCAGGCGGGCTTGATCGGCGAGCTGGACGCGCTCCGCGAGCGCCAGGTGAGCACCCAGGCCTTCTTGGCGCGGTTCAACCACGAGATCCGCACGCCCCTCAACGTGATCAAGGGCTTCTCGGAGCTGATGCTCGACTACAGCGCGGAGCCGCAGGCCCGGGAGGACCTCCAGCGCATCCACGCCCACGCCGTGACGCTCGGCAACCTCATCGACGCGGTCTCGGAGTTCGACTGGATCCAGTCCGGTCAGCTCGCCATGGAGCGCACCAGCTTCGACCTCAGCGGCGTGCTCGACGAGGTCACCCACAGCGTCCACGGCCGCATGCTGGCCCGCGGCAACCGCCTGCGGGTCACCTACCCAAGCGACACCATCCGAATGACCGGCGACCGCGGCCGGCTCGTCCAGGTGCTCGAGAACCTGCTCGACAACGCCGCCCGCTTCACCGAGCACGGGGCGGTGCAGCTCGTGGCCGGCCCCGGGGACGGCGACTCCGTGGACTTTTTGGTGCGGGACTCCGGCATCGGCATGAGCCCGGAGCAGCTCAGCAAGCTCGGTCAGCCCTTCTGGCAGGGCGCGAGCTTTGGCGCGGACCGAAACGGCAGCATCGGGCTCGGCTTTACCATCGTGAAGGGCCTCGTCGCGCGCATGGGCGGGCAGGTCACCGTGGAGAGCCACCCGAGCCAAGGCACGCTGGTCAACGTCAATCTGCCGCGGGAGCCGCGGGGCAGCCAGAGCGCCGCCCCCGCCGCCGCCGCCGCCGTCAGCCGGGGGCGCGCGCCGGGGCCGGAGGGGGCCATCGACCTCGCCGAGGTGCGCCGTCGGGCCCAAGAGGCCGATGACCACGACACCTTGGTCGCCCCGGGCCGCAGCGTGCTGGTCCAAGGCATCGGCGCCCGACCGCCGACGCTTGCCGGCGGCCCGCCGCAGCGTAAAGGCAGCGCGTGAGGGCGCCCGCCACCTCCCGATCCTGGGGAGGCGAGGCGCCAGTGGAGCCCCGATGGCCCTCCTCGACATCCTGACCGCCCCGCACCCCGTGCTCTCCGCCAAGGCGCGCGCCGTGACGGCGGACGAGTTCACGCCGGCCCTCCAGCGGCTGCTCGAGGACATGGCCGAGACCATGTACGCCGCGCCGGGCGTGGGCCTCGCGGCGCCCCAGATCGGCGACAGCCGGCGCATCGTCGTCGCCGACCCCGGCTTTGAGGGCGAGGACGGCGCCCGCAAAAAGGGCGTGGACCTCGTGTTCATGGTCAACCCGCAGATCGTCGAGCGGGGCGCCGAGCGCATCCAGTGGGAGGAGAGCTGCCTCTCCGTGCCCGACCTGAGCCAGAACGTCGACCGCACCAAGCGCATCCTCGTGCGGTTCCAAGACGCGAAGGGCGAGGCCCAGGAGCGCAGCTACGAGGGCTTCGGCGCCGTCGTGATCCAGCACGAGCTCGATCACCTCGACGGGGTCACCTTGCTCAAGTACAGCAGCCTGCTCAAGCGCAGCCGCTACTTGCAGAAGCAGAAGAAGGCCCCCGGGCACTGAGCGGCCCGCTGCCCGAGGACACCCTGATGCGCGTCATTTTCATGGGCACGCCCGACTTCGCCGTGCCCTGCCTCGACGCCATCGTGGCCGCCGGGCACGAGGTCCTCTGCGTCGTGGCCCAGCCC
Source organism: Deltaproteobacteria bacterium (assembly GCA_947462115.1). GTDB lineage: Bacteria > Myxococcota_A > UBA796 > UBA796 > UBA2385 > JAEUKK01. The sequence goes on from CANHON010000099.1 coordinate 7,816, forward strand.
GACAAGCCCAAGGGCCGCGGCCAAGCCCTGCAGAGCCCGCCGGTGGTGCAGCGCGCCCGGGAGCTGGGCCTGCCGGTGCGCCAGCCCAAAGCGGTCCGCAGCGGCCCCTTCGTGCAGTGGTTCACCGAAGAGGCGCAGGCAGACGTGGCGGTGGTGGTGGCCTACGGGCGCATCCTCATCCCGGCCCTGCTGGGCGCGCCCAAGCACGGCTGCCTCAACGTCCACGCGAGCCTGCTGCCGCGGCACCGGGGCGCGGCGCCGATCCAGCGGGCGATCATGGCGGGCGACGCCGAGACCGGCGTGTGCATCATGCAGATGGACGCCGGGCTCGACACCGGCGACGTGCTCCTGCGCCGCCGCACGCCCATCGGCCCCGAGGAGCGCGGCCCCGAGCTGTGGGATCGCCTCAGCCAGATCGGCGCCGAGGCCATCGTCGAGGCGCTGGCCCAGATCGACGTGCTGCACGCCGTCCCCCAAGAGGCCGCCGGCGCCACCCTCGCCCCGCCCCTGAGCCGCGAAGACGGCCTGCTGCGCTGGAGCGAGCCCGCCCAGGCCCTGCACGACCGCGTGCGCGGGGTCGACCCTTGGCCCGGCGCCGTCGCCCGGCTGCGGGGGGCCCCGCTCAAGGTGTGGCGCACGCTGCCCGTCGAGAGTAGCGCACCGGACGCCAATCCCGGCGACGTCATCGAAGCCGGTCCCCGCCTCGTGGTGCAGACCGGCCAGGGCGCCCTGCAGGTCCTCGAAGCGCAGCTCCCCGGCAAGCCGCGCCGGGCGGCCGCCGAGCTCATCAACGGGGCCCGCTTGCGGGTCGGCGAGCGCCTCGAAGACGGCGCCCTGGAGACCACGTGAACACCTTCCCCGACGCCATCCTCAACAAGCTCCGCGCGCCGGGCCCCCTCATCGCCCCGAGCATCCTCTCGGCCGACTTCGCCGCGCTGGGCGCCGAGCTCCGGTCGGTCGAGAGCGCCGACTGGGTGCACGTGGACGTGATGGACGGCCGCTTTGTGCCCAACATCACCATCGGCCCGCTGGTGGCCGCCGCCGCCGCCCGGGTGAGCCCGCTGCCCATCGACTGCCACCTGATGATCGTCGAGCCCGAGCGCTATGTGGCCGAATTCGCCAAGGCCGGCGCCCACCTCATCACCGTGCACGCCGAGGCCTCGCCCCACCTCGACCGCACGGTGGCGGCCGTCCGCGAGGCCGGCTGCTGGGCCGGGGTCTCGCTCAACCCGCACACCCACGAGTCCTGCCTCGAGTACGTGCTGGAGCGGCTCGATGTGGTGCTGCTGATGACGGTGAACCCCGGTTTTGGCGGCCAGTCGCTCATCGACCGGGTCTTCCCCAAGGTGGAGCGGGTGCGCGAGAGGATCGAGCGGCGCGGCCTTCAGACCCGCGTGCAGGTGGATGGGGGCGTAAAAGCCGACAACATCCGACGCTTCACCGACGCCGGCGCCGACGTGATGGTGGCCGGCAGCGCCGTCTTTGGCGCACCCGACCGCGCCGCGGCCATCGCCGCCCTGCGGTCCGCCGCCCTGCGCGGCGCATGAGCCCCGACGACGCCCGCGCCCTCTTCCTGCCCCTGCACGGCCTCGTGGGCGTCTGCGCCCTGATCGGCGGCGTCGGCGCCCTCGCCACCCGGCCCGGGAGCCGCCCCCACATCTGGCTCGGTCGGCTGTTCACCCTGGGCATGGCCGGGGCGATCGTCGCGGCGACGCCGGTGCTCCTCGCCACGCAGAACGTGTTCCTCACCGGCATGGGCGGCTTCGCCGCCTACATGACCGTCACGGGCTGGCGGATCGCCCGGCAGCGCGGCGCCGCGGGCGGCCGCCTCGACCGCGGGATCAGCACCGCGATGGTGGTCTTCGGCCTCAGCTTCGCGGCCTGGGGCCTGCGGGCGCTGCTGCGCGGCGGCGGCGCGCTGGGCATCGTCCCGGTGCTGATGGGCGTAGGCTCCGTTCTTTTCGCACGCAGCCACCTGCGCTGGTACGCCGCCCCGGCCGAGCAGCGGAGCCCGTGGCAAGCCGAGCACCTCGGCGCCATGGGCGGCGGCCTCATCGCCGCGCTCACCGCCTTCGGCGCGGCGACGGGCACGAACCTGCTGCCGGTGGTGCCCGAGCCCATCTGGTGGCTGGGTCCGACCCTGATCTTGGGGCCCCTGCTCCGGAGGGCCTCGTCGAAGGTGACGTGATGCACGCTGGTCTCGACGCCACCTCCGGCGAGCCAGCCCGCCCGATCCCGCCGGCCGCCCGACCGGGGCCGGACCTCACGCTTGGCCCTTGACACCTTCGGGGGCCCGGAGATATCAGGCGGGCGTTGTCGGGGAGTAGCGCAGCCTGGTAGCGCACCTGCTTCGGGAGCAGGGGGTCGCAGGTTCGAATCCTGTCTCCCCGACCACTTTGAGACCCAGCCTTCGGGCTGGGTTTCTTCCTTTTTGGTCGATGGGGTCCGCGTTGCCGCGCCGCGTCGAGGCGGCGTCCACGTTAGCGGGCGCGGCCCCGGAGGCCGCCATGTCCCAGTCCGCCGCTGTCCGCCCCGACCCCACCGTCTTCCGCAAGGCCGCCATCGTGCGCGGAGCGGCGGTCGACCACGCGGGCCAGGTCCGCACGCGGCCCCTGCCGGGCTTCGACCTCGACCGCACCATCTTCAAGACGCTGCAGAGCCCGCTGGCGCGCTTTGTCATGACGCGCCGCCTCGCCCTCGACGTGCTGTGGACCGAGGCCGCGGAGCGCAGCGTGCAGTCCGCCTACGTCGCCTCGGCCGGCGCGCACCCGCTGCCGCCGATCTCCGAGCCGCTGCTCGCCTTCTTGCTCGAGCGCTGCGACTTTGACGTGGAGCACGCCGATGGCAGCTTCCTCGACCACCTGTACTTCTGCTTTGAGTACTCGGTTCGGCACTACCCGCAGCGCTCGGCGCTGGTGATGTTCCTGCACTCGATCCTCGGCACCGGCACCAACACCTTCGCGATGCCCGCCGCCCAGATCGACGCCCTGCGCGGCCTTGTCACCGAGTTCGAGTTCCAGCAGATCGAGGCCTTCCCCTCGGTGCTGCGCCTGCTCTACACCGACCTGCTCGACCGCCTCGACGCCGAGGCCGGGCGCCTGCCCCAGCTCGCCTCGGTGGACATGCACCGCGTGATCGACGACGCGCCGATCAGCCTGCCCGCCGAGCAGCTGTGGATCGCGCTGAATTACCAGCTCATGCACCTCGTGGACTTCCTGCCGGTCGCCGACTGGTCGCGCAACGCCAACGACACCAACCTCATCCTGTTTCGGCGGCTGCACGCCTTTTTGGTGCGGCATGGTCGGCTCGAGGCCCAGGTCGCCCTGTCACCCGCGCAGGGCGCCGCCGAGGCCCCCGCGCCCTCCGCGGCCCACTGGCTCATCGCCCGGGTGCCCGAGTCGGTGAGCTGGTCGATGGCCCAGAAGTCCGTCGCGCGCTTCTCGGCTGCGATCGGACACACGCTCCGGTACGAGCTGCGCTGGGGCTGAGGCCGCCCGCTCGCGCGGCCCCGCGCCCCTCGCGCCGCGCGGCTTAAGGCGGGCTCCAGGCGAAGAAGCTCGGAGACCCATCCACGAGCAGCCCCTCCACCGTGGCCGTCCGGCCGTCGGCCAAGTGACCGACGGCCATCGGCGCGCAGGTCCGGCCGAGGTAGCTGCAGTCGCCCTCGTACCAGTAGTACACGGTGGTGTGCAGCCCCTGCCCGCCCTGCACGAAGTCCAAGCTGTCCCAGTCGATGAGGAGCCCCCCGCTGTCGGGGTGCCAGACCTCCAACATCTGGGCCTCGGTCACATAGGGGTAGTCGGCGGTGTTGACGTCGCCGACCGCCGTGTTGAACACTTCGTAGGTCGCCCAGCCCACGCCGCTCCAGTTGTAGATCCACACCTCGGCGTCGGTCTTCGCGGCGTTGACGTAGCTGATGCGGGCGCGGTCGGCGGGGATGGCTTCCACTGGGTCTTGCAGGACGTGGATGTCGCCCTCAGCAGTGAAGGCCACGGAGTAGTGCCCGCCCTCGGCCCAGCTCAGGCCGGTCTCCACGCCCCACACATCGCCGTCGCCGTCGGTGTCGGTGATGGTGATCTCGGTCTCGCCGCCGACCCGGATGGGCTGGTAAGGGGTGCCCTCCCCCTGGTAGAGGGTCTGGTTGACGCGGGTGGCCGAATCGACGTGCATCACGTCAAACTGCGCAGGGGTCCCGGTCGGGGCCAGGTTGATGAAGCGCACCTGGGCGTACGCCCCATCGCCCCCGCCGTCGGTGCCGTCCGTGCCGCCGTCCGTGCCGCCGTCGGTGCCGTCGGTGCCGTCCGTGCCACCGTCCGTGCCGCCGTCCGTGCCGCCGTCCGTGCCATCGGTGCCATCGGTGCCATCCGTGCCGTCGGTGCCGTCGGTGCCGTCCGCGCTGTCCGTGCCGTCCGTGCTTCCGGGTTCGCCGTCCTTCGCGTCCTCTTCGGGGACGCAGGCCACAGCGAAGATCAGCGGGGTGATGAGGAGCCAGGGAGACAAAGCGCGCATCGTGGTTCTTCCGGTTTGGAGGGTTCGTCGGTCTTCGACTTTGGGCTCGCCGCATCCGACGGCCGGGGCCGGCGGACAGCGGAGGACAGCGGGGTCCTCGCGGCGGACGGGCTGGCGGCTGCTCCGCACCACGCCCTGCCTGTCCACGCCGCCGACCGTAGCTGCGCCCCACAGGGGGGGGCACCCGCATCGCGCAGATCAGCGCGCCTGAGAACATCTTCTGCGCATCCAGGCACAGCGCTGCCGCGGTCGGGCGCGGCCGCTGCGGGTCTGGGCACAGCGCCGGCGCGTCTGGGCACAGCGCCCGCGCCGAGGGGCCTGCTCAGGGCGATCAGGGCCGGCCGCCGAGGTCGGTGGCGATCCTGCCGGGCTCGATGATCCGAACCGGCTCGACGAAGGGCTCCAGAGCGTCGTGCAGCGGCTCAGGCAGGCTCGCTGCCGCGAATTTCGTGCCGGAGTACTGCGTGCCGAGCGGGCAGGTATAGCGCGACCACCACGCAATTCTGGGGGTCTGGGCGCCCCGCCGTCGCCGGAGGGCGCCGTCGGCGGGCCCCCGTCGGGCTCGCGGCGGGGCCGCTCGGTCTGTGCCAGACCGGGCCGGTGGCCCGCCCGCTGGTCGCCCTGGCGCGGGCGGCGAGGGTTGAGCGCGCTGGGGTCGGCCGGGGTCGGGGCGGGTCGCCGTCCTGTGGGTGATGCTGGAATTGCTCGG
>CANHON010000100.1 GCA_947462115.1 Deltaproteobacteria bacterium
CTCGCCCTTGGCCCAGGCGCCCGCCCGGAGGCTGGCCACGTTGTCGGCGATCCGGCGATCGAGGTTGACGAGGTGGCCGATGGTGAGCTCCGCCACGGCGATGGCGTTCTTGCCGGGGCAGTTGGAGATGTAGACGCCGCGCGCCGAGGCGGTGGCCACGTCGATGGTGTTGACGCCGGCGCCGGCCCGCACGATGAGGCTCAGGTCTTTGGCCGCTTCGAGCTGCGCTTTGCCCACCTTGGTCGAGCGCACCACCAGGGCCGCCGGGTTGATGGTGGCGAGGGCCTCGGTGAGCGCCGCGTCCTTGATGCCGGGCATCGTCGTGACGGCGCAGCCGGCGGCCTCGAGGCGATCGGTGACCCAGGGGGCGAGCTTGTCAGCGATGAGCACGCGCATGGTGTGGCTCCTTGGCGGTGATCGGCGGCGCGGGGGCGGCGGCCGGGGCCGGGAGCTTACCAAGCGCACCCCGAGGGCGGCGAGCGGTCGGCGCGGGCGGTCGCCGGCCGCTGCTGGGCCCCTGTGGCATCCGGTGATCTGCGGAGCCGAGTACGGGCATGCTGGGGTTGCCTAAGGCCGGACCGCAGGGCCCGCGCCGCTGGCGCCGCGCCCGTGTGAGGCTTCGGCGGGGAGGTGGATCCTGTACCGATCTGCTCAAGCTTGGAGCGCGCGGGCCGAAGCCCTGCTCGTGCATCGAAACAGCCGCGGTTGCGCGGACGCTGGCGGGGCTGCGGGGCCCGCGGCGCCCCCAGCCGATCGGGGCCGCGGGGCCCGAACCCAGGGGGACTGATGGCGCGAATCCTGGTCGTCGATGACGACGCCATGGCGAGGCGCTTTTTCGTGCGGGCCCTGGGCCGGCGTGGGCACGAGCTCACCGAGGCCGTCGATGGGGTGGCGGCGATCCGCCTGTGCACCGAGCGGTCGTTTGACGTGGCGATCGTGGCCTTTCAGCTGCCTTTTCTGAGCGGGATCGAGGTGCTCGGCAAGCTGCGGGCGGCCCAGCCCGGCTGCCAGCGGGTGCTGGTGGCGCCCGAGGTCGATCTGCCGACGGTGGTGGGCGCGGTCAACCAGGGCGAGGTGAACCGCGTGCTGGAGAGTGTTCTCGACGGCGACCGGCTCGGTGAGGCCATCGACGATCTCCTGCGCACCCGAGCGGCCATGCAGGACGTGCTGCGGGTGCAGGAGGTGGCGGCCAGCGCCGAGGAGCGCCAGGCCTTGGCGGACTGCCTCGGCTCCGACGCCGTGCAGATCGCGCTGCAGCCGATCCTCGAGGCGTCGAGCGAGCGGATCTTCGCCTTTGAGGCCTTGCTCCGCAGCCGCAACCCCAGCTTCCCGGGCCCCCTCTCGGTGCTCAAGGCCGCCGAGAAGCACCAGATGCTGCACGAGGTCGCCGATGTGGTGGTCGATCGGGTGCGGGCCTGGATGCCGCTGATCCCAGAGCCCGTGCATATTTTCATGAACTTGCACCCCGATGAGCTGAGCGATCCCGGCGCGGTGCTGCGGCGCTTGGAGCCGCTCAGCCCATGGTCGCGGCGGATCGTGCTGGAGATCACCGAGCGCAGCCGCCTTCAGAGCATCGAGCAGTGGGAGCGCTCGGTGGGGCTGCTCACCGAGCTCGGCTTCTCCTTGGCGGTGGACGATCTCGGGGCGGGCCACAGCTCCTTGGCGGTGCTGGCGGAGCTTCAGCCGAGCTTCATCAAGGTGGACATGAGCATCGTGCGCGGGGTCGACACCGATCCCCGGAAACAGCGCCTGATCAACCTGTTGTGTCGATTCTCGGAGGCCACCCAGGCGAGCTTCGTCGCGGAGGGCGTGGAGACCGAGGCCGAAGCGCAGACGCTTCGTGACTGCGGGGCGCACCTGCTCCAAGGCTACATTTTCGGGAAGCCGAACTTTGAGCCCCAAGCGGCCCTGCAGCGGTTCGGGGCGGCCCGGGCGGTGCGGGTCGCCGGCTGAGCCTGGCCGACGCTTCCCCTTTAGGCGGAGCGCTGGCGGCCGATTGCCTCTTCCGGGCGCCCCGCCGCCCACCTCGCCTCTCGCGCCGCCGACCCCTCCGCCTCGCTGTCATCGACACGCAGGAGCCCCATGGCCAAGATCCTCTGCATCGATGATGAGGTGGGCGTCCATCGGGCGGTGCGTCAGGCGCTGGAGCGCGACGGGCACCAGGTCACCGAGGCCATCGGCTACGTCGCCGGGCGGGTGCTGATCGAGGCGGGCGGTTTTGACCTCGCGCTGGTGGACCGCCGCATGCCGGACGGCGATGGGCTTGAATTGCTCGCCTTGTTGCGGGCACGGCTGCCCGGCTGCATCCGCGTGCTGTTGACCGGCTACCTCGACATCGGCGCGGTGCTGCACGCGATCAACGCCGCCGAGGTGCACCGGGTCATCGAGAAGCCGTTTGACGAGCTCCGCCTGCGCCACGAGCTGCGCGAGCTGCTCGACGATGGCCGGGTGGGCGTCCATGCGCTCCGGCGGGTGTCGGACCCCTTGGAGGACGAGCGCGCGCTCCTCTCCGGCCTGCTCCACAGCGCCTCCTTTCGCCTGGACCTCCAGCCCATCATCACGGCGAGCAGCGGGAAAAACCTGGGCTTTGAGGGGCTGATGCGCTCGGCGCACCCCCGGCTCCCGCGCCCCTTGCAGATCTTGGAGATGGCGGAGCGCCTGCACATGCTGCGGACGGTGGGCCGCTCGGTCGCGAGCCGGGCGGCGACCTGGCTGGAGCGCCTGCCCGCTGGCGCGCGGCTGTTCTTGAACGTGCACCCCGAAGAGCTCGACGACATGGACGCCCTTCAGAGCCAGCTCGAGCCCCTGGTGCCAGCGGCCTCGCGGGTGGTGCTCGAGATCACCGGCGCCTGCCACGACCGGTGGGCAGAGGTGCTCGGCGCGCGGCTGCGGCGGCTCAAGTCCCTCGGCTTCTCCTTGGCCCTCGACGACATGGCGGCGGGGCAGAGCGGCCTCGTGCTGCTGGCCGAGGCCGAGCCGGAGTACATCAAGGTCGACCGCAGCATCGTGCAGGAGATCCACACCTCCAGCCGCAAGCGGCGCCTCGTCGAATTGTTGTGCACCTTCGCCAACATGACGCAGGCCGGCTTGATCGCGGGCGGGGTTGAGACCGACGAGGAGGCGGCGGCCTTGCGCGCCCTCGGCGTGCCCTACCTGCAGGGCTACCTGTTCGGACGACCAGCCGCCGAGCCCGCAGCCCTGAGCGCCTAGCGGGCCGCCTACGCACAAAAAGGCGCCGTGGCCATCCATGCCACGGCGCCTTCGTGCATCACGGCGGGCCCTTAGCCGCGGTGGTGGCCCTTCTGGCCCTTCTGGCCCTTCTGGCCGCGCTCAGCCCCGTGGGCCTTGTGCCCGTGGCCCCGCTCTGCCGGCGGCCCGCGCTGCTCTTTGGCCTCGGGGCGGTGCCCGCGGTGCTCCGCTTCGTGACCGCGCCCCCCGCTGTGGCCGTGGCCGCGCCCCTTCCCGCCCCGGCCGGTGTGCCGCTCGCAGCCGTCGTCGTGGCCGTCGCCGTGCTCGGCTTCATCCTCGGTGTCAGTCTGCGGGGCGGTCTGCGGGGAGGTCTGCACGAGGGGCCCGCCGCTGGACTTCGGGGCGTTGAGCAGCGGACCGCCGGCCGAGGCGGGGGCCGCTTCGGCGGCGGCGCTGTCGAAGATGCGCTGGGAGACCCGATCGAGATCCTCGCCGATCGAGCCCAGCAGGGCGAGGGCAGACACCATGAGGGAGCGGAACATCTTGCCTCCTGTCCTCTCGGACGGGCCGGCGACGGTGCCCGCCAGGGCGTCATTCTCTCCCTCGGGGTGCTTGTTAATTGCTTGAAAGGTGCCCCCAGAGCCGCGGACCGAGCCCGCTGCTGCGCTGCACCCGCGCGCGGATCGCGGCGTCCAACACGCTGTTCTCGCCAGGGTCGTCAATGCCGAGCAGGGTGAGCTGGTGGCTCGCCCGGGTCACGCCGGTGTAGAGCAGCTCGCGGGTCAGCACCCGGTTCTCGCGGCTGGGCAGGACCATCACCGTGTGGAAGAACTCGGAGCCCTGGCTTTTGTGGACGGTCATCGCGAAGACCGTCTCGTGGGGCGGCAGGCGGGCCGAGGACAGGTACTCCACCCCCGCGGCGCCGAGGAAGGCCACCTGCAGCTCGCCCGGCGGGCCCGGGCGGGGCACGAAGATGCCCACGTCGCCGTTGGTTCGGCCGGTGCCGGGGTCGTTCTCGGTGATGAGCACCGGCCGGCCGAGCCAGCTCGGGCCCGAGAAGCGGCGGCTCGGGTAGCGCTCGGCCAGCGCCTCGATGACCGCCCGGTTGAGCCCCTCGACGCCCCGGCGGCCCTCGCGGGTGGCGCTGAGCAGGCGCACCTCGTCGAAGAGCGTGAGCACGGCTTTGTGGTGAGCCACGTCGTCTTCGCCGGGCTGCGGGCCCGCGAACAGGCGGTCGAGGTACCGGGCGAAGCCGCCGGGGCGATCGGCGCCGACCCCGCGCCCCTCGATGACCAGGGCGAGCTCCGCCTCGCCGAGGCCGCCCTTCAGCGGACGGGTGTCGAGGTCGGCGAAGCGCCCGGGCTCGAGCGCCGCGCGGGCCGCGGAAGGATCGCCGTCGATGACCGCCTTCGCGAGCTTGCCCACGCCGCTGTCCTGCCCGAACCGGCGGGAGTGGGTGAGCTGGACGGTGGCGTCGTGCAAGCCGGGGTCGGCGCCCGCGGGCAAACGGCGGATCGAGCCGGCGAGCGCGAGGCCGGCCTCGGCTTCGAGGCGGTCGGCCATGCCCGGCGACAGGCGGGGCTCTGCTGGGTTGACCCCCGCGCACAGATCGGCGAGCACGGCCCCGGCCTCGACGCTCGCGAGCTGATCCCGGTCGCCGAGCAGGATGAGCTGGGCGTCGGGCGGCAGGGCCTCGAGCGTGCGCGCCATCAGGTGCGCGTCGACCATGCTCGCCTCGTCGATGATGAGAATATCAAGCTGTAGATGGTTCTCGGCGTTGTGGACGAAGCGGGTGGGCGCGTCAAAGCGGGTGCCGAGCACCCGGTGCAGGGTGGTCGGCAGGAGCCCGAGGAAGAAGGCCTCGAGGGCCGCTGCGCCGCCCGCGCCGAGGAGCTCGCCGTGCGCCTCGCAGTGCGGGGCGAGCCCCTTGTGGATCGCCTCGCGCATGCGGGCCGCGGCCTTGCCGGTGGGGGCGGCGAGGCGCACCCGCAGCGGCCGGCTGGCCTCGGGCCCCGCCGCGTGCTGGGCCAGGCTCAGCGTGAGCAAGTTGCGGAGCGTGTGGGTCTTTCCGGTGCCGGGGCCGCCCGAGAGCACGAGCAGGCCCCGCATGCAGGCCATGGCCGCGGCGAGCTGCTGCCGGTCGAGGCCGGCCGGCATGTCCTTCGTTCGCGGAAACAGGTCCTGCAAGCCCTGCTGGAGGCGGGCGGGGTCGTGCACCGGACGATCCCGGGCGGCGCGGGCGCGGAGGGCCTCGGCCAAGCCCCGCTCGTAGCGCCAGTAGCGGTCGGTGTAGAGGCGGGCGCCGTGGAGCCAGAAGGGGCGCCGAGCCTCGCCCGCCGTGCCCCCGCCGACCGCGCCTTCGACCGCCGCGCCTTCGACCACCGCGCCTTCGACCACCGCGCCTTCGAGCGCCACGGCCGGGCTCCCGGCGATCGCCGCCCGCCACGCGGCCCGATCCAAGGGGTAGCCGGGATCGTGGGTTGGAGCGGCACCTTCGGCTGCGGAGGGCGCCACCGGGAGGGGGGCGTCCAAGTCGAGGCAGAGGTCCCCGGCGCGCGGCGCCCGGGCCGCGAGGCAGAGGGCGAGCAGCAGCTCAGGGCGGTGCTCGGCGCAGCGCCGCGTCACGAGATCGACGGCGTGTACGTCAATCGGGTCGAGCAGTCCGACGCTGATCAGCGGACCCAGCCGCGCGTCGATGGCGGCCTGGGCCTCGGGGCTGCGCCCGGCCGCGCGGTCGGCGGGGCTGAGGGGGAAGCTGCGGTGCGGGCGGGCGGGGCCGCCGCTCGGCGTCGGGCTCATGCGGGGTCCTCCTCTTTGCCAAAGAGCTCGTCGAGGGCGTCGATCACAGCGAAGGGCGGTCGGTCGAAGAAGACCCCGGCCGGCAGCCCGCCCTGGGTGGGCGTCTCCGGCCCCACCATCCCCCGGAAAAACAGGTAGTAGACCCCACCAAAATCTCGCTCGTAGCTCCAGCTTGGGCCGATTCGGGCCCGCAGGTAGCGGTGCAGCGCCAGCACATAGAGGTGGTACTGGATGAAGTAGTGGTGCTCGGCCATCGCCGCGCGGAGGGCGGCCGGGCGGTAGGCGGCGGTGGTGAGCGTGCCGTCGGCGGCCGGCAGGCGGTTGGACTTGTAGTCGGCCACGAACCACTGGGGATGGCCGGCGGGCGCGGCCCGAAACACGAGGTCGATGGCGCCGGTGAGGAAGCCGACGAGCTCGCCCAGCTTGAGCGCGCGCAGGCCCTCGAGGTAGGCGGCGCCGATGGCCGCGTCGGGCCCACGCACCCCGAAGGCCTCGGCGAAGGCGGAGGCCGTCACCGGCCGCAGGGGGCGCCCCTCGCGCCGCCAGCGGTCGCCGCCCGAGATGGGGATGTCGAACTGAAGCTCGTCCAGACGGGCATTTCGGGGCAGATCTGCGAGGCGCAGCGCGCCCATGGCCCCGCCGAGGGGGGTGAGCAGGGAGGCCAGCAGGCCCGCGCGCAGGCCGGGCTCCCAGGCGGCGGCGGTGTAGCCGTGCTTGGGCAGCTGCTCGTCAATGACCGCGCCGAGCCGCGCGGCCCCCGGCTCGCCCTCGAGCGCCCAGGTGAAGTCCATGTGCTCGTAGACCGCGTGGAGGAAGGTGCCCGCTTCGGCGTTGGCTGGGGCGGTCGCGAGCGGCAAGGGGAGCCCCTGCCCGCCCTCCCCTTCAGCGACCGCGTGGGTCTCCTTTGCGTCGTAGTCGCCGCCGGGCTTCGCCGGGTCGGCGCCCCGCTCCAGGCCATCGACGCCGCTGGCGGTCGCCTCGGCGTGGCGGCCCTGCTGGCCGCGGGTGATGGCCGAGTAGCTGTAGCGGCGCCAGCGGTTGTCGAAGCGCGCCCGCCCCGCTTCGGCCACCTGGAGCTGCTCCGGCGGTGCCTCCGGGGGGACGTAGAAGGTGGGCGCCGCAGGGCCGCAGCGCTCGACGGTGAGCAGCCCCGGCGCCGCGCTCCCGATGGCCTCCGCCCAGGCCTGGAGCTGGTTCCACAGCTCCGCCGGCGGGAGCTCGGCCAGCTCGGCCGCCGCCGCGCTGCGGTCGCCGCCGCGCTCGTCGGGCGCCCCGCCGTGCAGCAGCACCCCGAGGGCCGACCGCTCCAGGCCCTCGATCGGCGCGTGGTAGACGACGGTGCGGTGGCGGGCCCGGGTCATGGCCACGTAGAGCAGGCGCATGTCCTCTTGCTGCCCCTCGATCTGAAGCATCTCGTGTACGTCAATCAGCTCCGCGTGACCTTCGCGGAGGTCGAGGCGGCGGGCGAGGCCATCGGGGTCCTCGGGGTCACGGCCGAGCGCCCAGGCGGGGGGCTCGTCCTTCCAAAAGCTGAGCCACAGCTCGTTGAGGAAGACCACCGGGTACTCGAGGCCCTTGCTGCGGTGCATGGTCACGACCGAGACCGCGGCGTCGTCGGTCTCGAGCCGCAGCTCGACGGCTTCGGCGTCCTCGGGCGGCTGGCTGCGCTGGCGGCTGAGCCAGCCGAGCAGGCTCGGCAGGCCCAAGCGCTGCCGCTGCTCTGCGGCGTGGATGAGCTCGGCGAGGTGCAGCAGGTTGGTGACCTGACGGGCGCCTCCGGGTCTGGCGAGCAGGCGCTGGCTGAGCTCCAGCTCATCCATGGCGGCGCGAAAGGCCACCATCATGCCGCTCTCGTCGATGAGCTTGCGCCAGCGCCGCAGCCGACCGAGCCAAGCCTCCCAGGCGGCGTCGGCGCCGAGCAGGCCTGGCACCGTCCAGCCCCAGCCCGGGCAGAGGGCGAGGGCGCGGGCCGGACCCTCGCGGCCGGGCTCGATGAGGGCGCCCAAGAAGCTCTCGATGACCTCGGCCTCGGGGGTCGAGAAGACGCTGGCGCCCGAGCGCACGATGGCGGGCACGCCGGCCGCCATGAGCGCCTCGGCGACCAGGGCGGCCTCGGCGTTGCGGCGGGTGAGCACGGCGATGTCGCCGGGCCGCAGGGCGCGCCAAGCGCCGCCGCTGAACACCTCCGCCCCGCTGCTCAGCAGCGCCACGAGGTCGGCGCGGAGGCGGTCGCGCAGGGGCCCACGCGCCGCGCTCGGCTTGATCAAGGTGTCGGAGTGGACGTCTGGCGCGCGGTTGTCGAAGCAGGGGTCGAAGGCCCGCAGGCTCAGCGGGGGCAGCGGCTGGCCATCGGCGCCCCGGAGCCGCGCCGGCACCTCACGCGGAGGGGCGTCCACCCGGATGTACTCGATGGGCGGCTGACAGAAGACCCCCACCGGGTCGGCGCCCAGCAGGAGGTTGTTCGCCTCGACCGCCGCGGCGTCCGAACGGAAGTTGCGGGTCATCGTGAAGCGGCGGTGGGCCTTGGCTGCGGCGGCGAGGTACACCTTGAGATCGGCGCCCCGAAACCGGTAGATCGCCTGCTTGGGGTCGCCGATGAGGAACAGGTGGTGGCTCGGCTGGCGCCCCTCGTCCGTGGCCTCGTGGAAGGCCCGCTCAAAAACCGCCCACTGCACGGCGTCGGTGTCTTGGAATTCGTCGATGAACACCGCGCGGTAGCGGCGGCGCAGCGCCGAGGCGAGGTCCGGCCCGGCCTGGGGGTCGAGGATGCGATCGCGCAGGAGGTGCAGCAGGTCGTCAAAGCCGAGCAGGCCCCGCTCGGCCTTGCGGCGCTGCAAGCTGGCCCGCAGGCGCGCCACCATGCCGGCGCGGAGGGGCCCGGTGAGCCCGCCCTGGCTGAGCGCGGCCCAGAGCCCGCCGAGGGCCGGCAGCTCCATGGGCACCTCGGGGTCGGCGAGCTGATCCCGGTAGCTCTGGGCGAACAGGTAGCGCTCAAAGGCGCCGAGGGCCGCGGTGGTCGGCCAGCGCGCGGCCCGCACCCCGGCGACCGCCTCGGCGAGGGCGGCCTCGGCCTTGGCGCGCGTCCAAGTGCTCTGCTTCTTCTTGAGGATGCCCTTCTGGAGGGCCTCATCGACGGCGGCCACCACGCTGGGGCCCCACGCGTCGCGCAGCTGGTCGGCCACGGACCCGCGGCGGGCGGCCCAGTCGGCGCAGAGGGCCTGCAGCGTCGCGGGCGCCGGCACCACCGCGGCGCGGGGGTCTTGGAGGGCGGCCTTGGCGAGCTCGGCGAGGCCGTCCAGGGTCCAGCCCAGCTCGGTCAGCAGCTTCCAGTCCTCCGCGTCCTCGTCCACGAGGTCGGTGGTGAGCAGGTCGGCGATGAGCTCGTCGAGGATGGCGCGAGGGTCTTCGTTGAGCTCTAGCCCGAGCTCGGCCCCGCTCTCGAAGGCCAGCTCGCGGAGGGCCCGCTGGCAGAAGGCGTGGATGGTCGAGATGGCCGCTTGATCAAACTCTTCTTGGGCGCGCGTCAGGCGGCTGAGCCGCCGGCGGCGCTCCTCGGGGTCGGCCCGGGCGATCCACTCGGCGAGCGTGGGCTCTTTGGGCGTCGGGGCGCCGGGGGCCAGCGCGGCCGCCGCCTCCACGAGCCGGCTGCGCACCCGGTCCTTGAGCTCCTCGGTCGCGGCGCGGGTGAAGGTCACCAGCAGCAGCTCGGGCATACGCAGGCCATTTTCGGCGACCAAGCGCAGCACCAAGGTGGTGATGCTCCAGGTCTTGCCGGTGCCCGCGCTGGCCTCCAGCAGCGTGGTGCCGGGCGGCAGAGGCTGGAGCGCCTCGAAGGTGGCGCCGCTCACGCTGTTCTCATCGACCGGCTCAGCCGGACCGGCCCTCCGGGTGGGCTGCTCGTCGGGGTTCACCACGGGGTCACCTCGCCTTTGCGCACGATCTTCTGGGTGGTGCGGCGCGCGCTGAGCAGCGGGTGCCAGAGCGTCAGCGCCGCTTCAACGAAGCCGGGGTCCGGGGCCAGCGGCGCCGTCACCGCGGCCCCCAGCACGGGGTGGCCCTGCTGCCACGCGCGGCGAAGGTAGGGGTCGTCTTGGTCCGTGGCGCCGAAGCCGCTGGCCCCTGGGACGCCGAGCGCGACGAGGGCCTTGGCCAGCGCCTGCTGCCGCAGGTCCTCGGCCTCATCGTCGAGGCTGTCGGGATCGAGCAGCGCGTCGAGGTCCAGCTCCCCGTGGGTGGCCTTGGCGAAGGCATAGCCAGCGAGGGTGGGCAGCGGCAGCGGCGCCGCTTGGCCGAGCAGGTAGAGGCGCAGCAAGGCCCGGAGCTGCTCGGTCGCCCAGCCCTGCGCGTCGTCCTGCACCGGGGCGCCGAAGCCCTTGAGCTCGGCCTTCGGCTCACCTTTGACGACGGAGCCGTGCGCCAGCACCGCGCGCGGGGTGCCCTCGGCTTCGGTCGCGAGGCGGAGCAGGTGCGGCAGCCAGACCCGGAGCAGGCGCTTGGGGTCCTCTTGGCCGACCAGCGCCAGCACGGTCACCGGCGCGTCGAGGGCGGCGGGGCAGAACACTGTCGGTGAGCGGCCCACCAGCCGCACCTCCCGCTCGTCGGCGCGCGAGGCGGGGGCGCCGAGGGCGTGGGCGCTGACCCGCAGGCTGATGGCCCGGTGCACCGCCGCCGGGCGACCATCGAGCAGGGGACCGGCCACCTCCAGGATGGCATCCACCAGGCTTTTTTCGCGCTGGAACGCCTGCTCGCCGCTCTGTCCGAAGGGCAAGCCGCCGGTGGCCCGGGCCCGGGCGCGGACCGCCTCGGCCACCGCCTCGGGGTCGGCGCTGAGGCCGGCCTGAAGGCGCGCCGCGAGCAGGGTGTCGGCGAGGCTCCACCGCTCGAGGGCGTCGAGCTCGATGGGCTCGCGGTCGGCGACGGCCTCGGCCCCCCGCGCCAAGTAGATGCCCAGGCGCCGACGCAGCAGCGACCGGGCCGGGCTCTGGAAGAAGGCCACGAGGTCATCCACGTTGACCTCGAGGACGGTGTCTGCCCCTGGCACGGGGGCGGGCGCCGGGGGCAGCTCGACCGCCCGCAGCGGGGGCGCGCTGGCCGCCACCGCGGCACGCCGCAGGCCCTCGTTGTGGCTCCAGGCGCGGGGCGCGGTCTCCATCGGCGCCGGGGGCCACCGCAGCCGGAAGTTGTCGGGGTGAAAGGCCTGCAGGCTGTGGTGAAACAGCAGGTGCGCCCGCAGGGGGCGGTCGTCGGGCGAGCGCAGGGTGAGGTCGAGCGCGTCGAGCAGCTCGGCGACCGGCACCGCGGGCGGCCGCTCTTGGTTGGTGCGCTCGTCTCGGCCGCTGTAGAGCAGGATGAGCCGGGCGCGGGCGGCGAGCAGGGCCTCCAAGAACAGGTAGCGGTCCTCGTCGCGCGGGTTGCTGTCCCCAGGTCGAGGGCGCAGTTCTGTGGGATCGAAGCCTCGCTTGCTGCCTTGGCGGGGGAAGGCACCCTCGTCCATGCCGAGCATGGCCACTACCGCGTAGGGCACGCTGCGCATGGGCTTCATGGCGCAGAAGGTGACCGCCCCGGACTGCATGCCCAGGGCCTCGGCCGCCACCTCGAAGCGCCCGCGCAGCAAGTTCAGCATGGCCTCCGGGCGCACGGGCAGCGCGGCCCCGGCGAGGCGGCCCTCTTCGGCCAGCCCCTCGATGGCCTCGCGCACCCGCCGGCTCAGCCAAGCGCCCTCGGGGTCCATCTCGGTGAGCTCGTCGATGAGGCCCAGCAGCAGGGCACACCAGTCGGCCAGCGGTCGGGGCTCGCTCAGGGAGATCATCGACGAGAAGAGCGTGGAGCAGGCGTCAATCAGCCGGCCCGCCAAGCCCGCACCGGCGCCCTGCACCCCGTCCATGGGGGCCACGCCGAGCAGCAGGCCGCCCTCGTCGGGGGCCAGCGCGCCCAGGGCCAGGCGCTCCAGCCCGAAGCGCCAGGAATTGGCCTGCTCGGCGGGCTGCCCCTCGAAAGAGGCGCGGTGGGACTCGTCAATGGCGCAGCGGACGCCGCTCTCGTCGAGCCAAGCCTCGAGCTGCCGCAAGCTCGGGCCGTCGAGCCCGAAGCGGCGCTGCACGGGCTCGAGCTCGAGCAGGTCCAGCACCTCGCTGGCGGTGGCCCGGCCCTGGGTGAGCTCCAGCGCCCGCAGGAGCACGTCGGCCACCGGGTTGAGCCGCCGCACGCTGAGGTCGGCGATGCGGAAGGGGATGACCCCGCCGCCCTCGCCCCGCGCGCCCCCAAAAACCGCCTGGATGAGCGGCGCGGCGGCCTCGATGTCGGGGCAGAGCACGATGACGTCACGGGGCTCCAGCGCGGGATCGTCGCCGAAGGCCGTGAGCAGCGCGTCGTGGAGCACCTCGACCTGGCGAAGCAGGCCATGGGCGGCGTGCACCTGCACCGAGCGGTCGTCGGGCGACCAGCGGGGGCGCGTCGGCTGGCGGGGCGCCGGGTGCTGGGCTTCGAGCAAGTCGTGCTGGAGGGTGTGGAGCAGCGTGCCGGTCAGCGCCTCGGACGGCAGCGGGCCCGCGGCGCCCTGGAGGGGGTCGTTGAAGAACAGGTCCCCGATGTCCTGGATGACCGCGGCCTCGCCCTGCGCCTCTTCGAGCTCGGCCATCAACACCTGCAGGTCGCGGGGCACCCGGCCCAAGGAGCGCAGCAACGGGTGCAGATCGTCGGCGTCGTCCTCCAGGCCCAAGGCCCGCGGGAGGGCGTCGTCGCGGTCGAGCACCCGGAGGTCGAGGTCGCTGCGGGCGATGCGGGCCGACAGATCGGCCCACCAGGCCCGGCTGGGCGCGAGCAGGTACAGGTTGACGGGGATGTGGTGAGCCAGCCCCATGAGCTGCTCCAGCCAGGCCGGCGGCAGCAGCGAGACCCCGAAGACCGAGATGCGCTGCACGGTGGGCTTGGCCTGGCCGCTCCGCCAGCGCGGCAGCGCCCGCTCCAGCTGCGAGGCCCCGTGCTCGGCCCCGATGCGCTGCACCACCCGGGACCAGAGCAGCGGCTGCCAGGGGATCA
>CANHON010000101.1 GCA_947462115.1 Deltaproteobacteria bacterium
CAACGACAGCCTCGGCATCCGGGGCGACGCCCTGCCCTCCCTCGGCGCGCTGGGCCAGGCCTACGCGAAGCAGCCCGCGGCGCCCCCCTCCAGCGGGCCCTCGGCGACCGACATCGTTGACATGTCCCACCACCACGTCAATGGCAGCGTCGGGCTGTCGGCGGGCGCGGTGAGCGCCGGGAGCGCGGGCGGGGCGACGATCGGGCGCGGCCAGCGTCCGGGCGACAACCAAGTGGACTTCGAGAGCGACGGTCAGCGCGGCGCCAAGGCCAAGATGCGGCGCATCTTGCTCGACGACGCCCGCGCCAAACAAGGGGGCGTGGAGGCCAAAGCCGGCCGTACCAAGGCCGAGGGCGTGGCCGTGCAGCAGCAAGGCAACGCCACCCAGGCCGAGCTCGACGCCCTCCGCGTGGAGCAGCTCAGCCTCAGCCAGCGCAAAGGCTGAGCCGTCGCCGAACGGACAGGGGCGCCAGAGCGGATAGCGGTGCGGGCCCTTCCCCGGAGCGCCCGTGCACACCGAGCCCCTGCCCCAGCCCGCGCCGACCCCCGCGGCGCGCCGCCCCGCCCGCCACCGCGCGTTCTTGCCGATGAGCCGCGACGAGCTCGAGCCCGGCGAGCAGCTCGACGTGATCTTGGTCACCGGCGACGCCTACGTCGACCACCCCAGCTGGGGCGTGGCGGCGGTGGGCCGCTGGCTGGAGGCCCACGGCTACACGGTCGGCATCATCGCCCAGCCGGACTGGACGGACCCGGCGGCCTTCACCGCTTTGGGCCGCCCGCGCCTGTTCTTTGGCGTGACCGCCGGCAACATGGACACGATGGTGAACAAATTCACCGCCGCCCGCCGCCTGCGCAGCAGCGACGCCTACACCCCCGGCGGGCAGGCCGGCCACCGCCCCGACCGCGCGACCATCCCCTACACGAGCCGCGTGAAGCAGGCCTACAAGGGCGTTCCGGTCATCGCTGGCGGCGTGGAGGCGAGCCTGCGGCGACTCGCCCACTACGACTTCTGGCAAGAGAAGATCCGCGGCTCGATCCTGCTGGAGGCCAAGGCCGACCTGGTGGTCTACGGCATGGGCGAGCGGCAGATCATTGACATCGCCGACATCCTTGACCGTGGGGGCGACATCGCCGCCTGCCGCGCGGTGCCCGGGGTGGCCTGGGCCACCGGCGCCGCCGAGCAGCCGCCGACCGGCGCCGGCGTGCTCACCCTGCCCTCCCTCGACGCCTGTCGGGCGGACCCCGAGGCCTTCAACCAGCTCACGCTGATGATGTACCGCGAGAGCAACCCCCAGTGCGGCGCCACGCTGATCCAGCAGCACGGCGATCGATGGGTGGTGCAGAACCCGGCCGCCTTGCCGCTGCGCACCGAAGAGCTCGACCGACTGCACGAGCTGCCCTTCGCCAACGAGGCCCACCCCTGCTACCGCGAGCCGATCCCCGCCCTGCAGATGATGACCGGCAGCGTCATGGTCAACCGCGGCTGCTCGGGTGGGTGCAGCTTCTGCGCCTTGACCATCCACCAGGGCAAAGACGTGGTGAGCCGCTCGACCGAGAGCATCAAGCGCGAGGTCGCCCGAATGGTGGAGAAGCCTGGGTGGAACGGGATCATCACCGATCTCGGCGGGCCGACGGCCAACATGTTCCACATGAACTGCCAAAACGAAGCCGCGAACGCGGTGTGTCGGCGGGTGTCTTGCCTGCACCCGGTGCGCTGCAAACACTACGGCACCGACCACAAGCCCTACATTGGCTTGCTGCGCGACCTTCGGCAGACCCCCGGCGTGCGCAAGGTGTTCATCAACTCCGGCATCCGCTACGATCTGGCGTCGCTGGACGATGAATTCGTTGAAGAGCTGGCGCGGCACCACACCCAGGGCCAGCTCTCGGTTGCCCCCGAGCACGCCGCCGACAACAGCCTTCACCTCATGCGCAAGCCGGCGGTCCACTACTTCACCGACTTCATGCGCCGATTCGTGAAGGCCAACGAAGACCAAGGCAAGAAGCAGTTCTTGGTGCCCTACTTCCAATGTGCCCACCCCGGCACCGGCCCCGAGGAGTGCATCCAGCTCGCCCTCTACATGAAGGCCGAGGGCCTCCGCCCGCGCCAAGTGCAGATGTTCATGCCCACGCCCGCCACCTTGGCGACCGCCATGTACGTCTCGGGCAAAGACCCCTACACCAAGCAGCCGGTGGCCGTGGCCCGCGGCCTCAAGGAGCGCAGCCGCCAGCGCGCTCTGCTGTTCTATTGGAAGAAGGAAGAGGCGCCCCATGTTCGCGAGGCCCTGCAAGCGTGGGGCCGGACCGACCTCATCGGGAACGGCCCGGGCAAGCTCGTTCCACCGGGGCCGGCCTGGGGGAGCTGGAGCCGGGCCGCCGCCCACGCCAAAGACAGCGTGCGATTCGACACCCACATGGGGGTGCAGGTCGAGCGGGCGAGCAAAGAGGAGGAGGCCGAGCAGGCCTGGGAGGCCATGGCCACGACAAGCTGCTGATCAGCCTCCGTTGTCGATGAGGCAGAGGTAGGCCTCCAGCTGCGCCAGCGCCTCGGGGGGCACGCCGCCGCCCAAGGGCATGGAGGCTTCCTCGATGACCCGCGCCCGGACCCGGGCGGACTGTCGCTCGACGTCCTCCGGGTGATCGAAGTCGACGCCCACCGGGGCGCCGTAGCGGTTGGTGGAGGCGGCGCTGTGGCAGGCGTTGCAGTAGGTGAGGAAGAAGCCCCAAGCGAAGCCATCCCAGCTCAGGCCGGCGGTGTCCTCACAGCCCTCCGGCGGGGGGCCACCGGTGTCCGCAGTGTCGAAGGTGGGCACCGGCGCGCCTTTGGGACCGTCGGCCGCCTCCCCGGCGCAGCCGACGGCGAGGAGCAGCAGGGCCCCCCACGGCCGCCGAAGCACACCGCCCGCTGATTCCATGGCCTTGAAGCTACGCTGTTGTGCGGTCATCGGGCCCCCGTTCAGTCGGTGAGGAACAGCGGGTCCTGCACCAGCGCGCTCACGACCGCCTCCCAGGCCGCCGCCGGGCCGACCGCCGGCACGATCGCGGCCCACAAGGTCACGAGCTCCTCCCGCTGCTCCGTGGGGAGCCGAACGCCGTGGAGCTGCCAGGCCGCCGCGTCGATCAGCGCCTCAAAGGCCGGCTCTTCGGGCTCCAGCTCCAGATCGAGGCCGCGGAGCAAGGTGGGCGCCTCCGGATCCGCCAGCGCTTGCCGCACGGCGGCGCTCCCGGCCCCTTCGCCGATCCGCACCGAGACCAGCGCCGACGTCACGCTCGGCAGCACAGCGGGCTCCACCACGCTGATCCCGTTGACCCCGCCCGCGAAGATCCGGTAGCCGTGGTCATCGTTTCGGAGCTGCTCAAAGCCCTGGGATTGCCAACGGAAGCCGGTCCGCTCGGCGAGGCTCGTCTCCAGCACCTCGGGGCTCAGCGGCCGCGCGGTCAAGGCGCGGGCCTCGACCTCGGGCGCCTCGGTCACGACCGCCCCGGCTTGGTACTCCGCGCTCATCAAAATGGCGCGCAGCAGCGGAATGGGGCGCGCATCCGCCTCCACCAGCGCGAGGCGCAGGGCCTCGGCCTCCGGCTGATCTTCGGCCACCAGCGGCCGACGCCAGAAGGCCCGCGTCCACGTCTCGACCGCACAGGAGTAGAAGCGCGGGTCATTGGCCACCGCCACGCCCAGCTCGCCGAGATCGGCGACGGGCTCGCCATACCAGCCTGGCGACACGCCCATGATCTCCTCGGCCAGCGCCTCGCGCTCGGGGTGGTAGGTCTGCTGCTCGATGCGCGAGTACAGGGTGATCCACCAGAAGCCAAAGAAGGTCGCCGCGATCGGGTCGAGCGAGGCGTGGCAGGTGACACAGTAGGGATCGGTGCGGATCGCCCGCTCCGGATCGGAGACGTCCGAGCTCGCGGCCGAGAAGTTCACCGGCCGCACCACGTAGTCTTCACACAGCAGCAGGCGGCTCAGGGCAGCGGCCCGGCCCCGGTTCATGTTGGATCGGGTCGCTGTATAGCGCCACATCAGCCCGTTGGTGGTCAGGACGCCGGCGGCCGGTCGGCCATCGGTGTAGGCCACCCGCCGCCAGCCCACGGCGCCCTCCGGGTAGTCGAGCGGCCAGAGCGCCCCGAGCAGCTCGTTGGCCATCGTGGTGTCGGAGGTCACAATGTCGGTGTAGGGCTGGTTCTCCGCCATCACCTGCGCGACGAGGCGCAGCGGCTCCTCGCCGATGGCGCGCTCAAAGGCGAACTCTTGGGTGGGGTCGAGGAAGTAGTCCTCAAACACGATGTCAAATACATCGACCCGGGTCCACCACTGTTCGGCCAACAGATCGACGAGCCGATTCGCGAGGCGGGGATCTTCGAGGTAGCTGTCGAGGATCGGCTCCAGCGCCGCCGGATCGGCCTCGACGGCGTCCAGCTCCTCCACCGAGGGCAGCACGCCCCGCAGGTCGAGGCTCATGCGCCGGAGCAGCCGCGGGGCGCTCAGCGGCGTGAAGGGCGCCACCGTCGGCGCCGGCTCCGTTGGCCGCACCGCCGCCGCGGGGCGCTGCAGGGTGACGTGCTCGCCCTCTTTGGTCTCGGATTCGCCGCCGCAGCCCAGCGCCGCGGCCAACACACAGGCCCACATCGGTCGTTGGCGGCTCACAGGGTGCTCCAGGCGTCCGAATAGGTTTGGATCATCGGGGAGAGATCGACGCAGAGCTCGCCCATCTCTGCGCCTTCAAAACTCCAAGTCCCGCAGGGGGTGCAGGTCGATCCAAAGTCAAGCCGGTGCCAACCCAAGCTCGGGTCGCGGAGCTCCAGGGAGCCGCTCCCGCCGACGCAGTCCGTCGCGAAGCCGGCCCGTCGAAACGCGAAGGCGTAGCCGGCGAAGGCCACAGACCCATCGACCTCCAGCGCCTGTCGGCCGCTCCCCCGGGTGAGGATGCCATTCAGGGACGCGCTCAGCCCATCGTGCAGCGGCCCCGGATCGCCCTCCCAGACGGCGGTCACGTACATCCCGAACTTCATCACCGGGGCCTCCCGCGACTCGGCTTGCCAGCCGACGCCACCCCCCACCTCGAGTCGGCGCCCGTCTCGATCGAACATCATAAAGTCGCCGTTGACACCAAACTCAAACTCGGTGCGCCGGTGAACGGGGATCCACGTCGAGACGCCGCTGTAGAAGGCCCCGCTGTCCGCCGTGCAGCCGCGGAGGAAGCGCCCGTCGAGCTCGTAGGGGTTGGCCGGGCAGCGGCTGTCCCCTTGGGCCATGAGCTCGGCGTAGGCCGTGGTGAGGCCGAAGGGCGTCGGCAGGCCCACCGCCGCCGCGGACTCCAGCGCCGCGACCAGGGCGGGGCCGTCCCAAGCCGCGCGCAGCGCGTCGGCCTCGAGCTGCGGGAGGGTGGAGGTCTGGCCCTCTCCACCGTCCTCGCCTTCGCCCCCGTCCTCGCCCCTGTCCTCCGGTTCAGGCGCAGCGGAATCATCGACGATATCGTAGCAGCGGCCATCTTCGGCGAGCAGCCCGCCTTCTTCACAGACTGTCTGGACGGCCGGCGCCGCGCAGCCCACGGCCAGCAGCGCCCAGAACGGGGCCTTCATGGCGCCTCCAGCAGCGCGGCGGCGATCGGGGGCGCGCTGATCCCCGCGGAGCCCGGGTCGATGCCGCCCAGGGTGAGCAGCGTCGCGCCGAAGCCCTCCGCCCCAAGCAGCGTGCCGCCCGAATCGACGGCCCCGGAGCGGAGGTCCACCGCCATCCCCCGGCCCTGGGCGTCGAGGGCGCCGATGGTCTGGCCGCCCGCCACCCCGGCGCCCAACAGAAGGGCCGATGTATAGGGCCAATGGTCCTTGCCGCCGCCTGGGCTGATCGCCGGCGTCCGGCCCATCTCGCTGAGGACGACGATGGTGAGCTCCTCGGCGAGCGGCCGCCCGGTGGGCGACATAAAACCCGAGCGCGCGGACATGATCTCGTCGAGGTAGCGGAACAGCCCGTCAAAATGAGGGCCTTGCAGGGCGTTGTTGGTGTGGGTGTCCCAACCCTCCGAGCACACGCCGTCGCTCTGCACCATCGCGCAGCGGCTGAGGCCGAGCTCCATCGCCCGCATCGCGAGCCGGGCGTCATCGGTGAGGTCTCGCTCGCAGCCGTAGCTCGGGAGCGAGAGGTCGATCGAGGCGCCGGCCCCGCTGATGGTGGAGATCCGCCGGAGCCCCTCGGACTGGGCGGCGCTGTAGGCCGCGAGATCATCGCCGCCCGCGGCGAGCCGGTCGAGCCGCCGCTGAAGGTAGGCCTGCACCGCCGAGCTCGACACCGCCGCCGGGGGCCGCATGCCGCCGAGCTCTCCGTAGACGTCGGTGCCGAGCAGGCGGGGGAGCTGGCCGTCGTCACCGACCCGGACCACCCGGTCGCCGTAGTTGCGGGTGAAGGCGACGCCCGCGAGGAGCAGGTAAGGGAGGCCCATCTCGGTGCCGGCGGCCGCGGCCAGCAAGGTCGGCCAATCGTCGCGCCCGGCCCCGCCCTGCCCGGTCAACAGCAAGCGCTGACAGCGCTCGTGGACGATGGAGGGCACCTCCATGCCGTTGATAATACAGGCCTCATCCGCCCAGAGATCAAAGAAGCGGCGAACATTGGGCCGGGTCGGCGCATCGACGTGGGTCAGCCGGCCGACGGTACGGGCCGCCGCGCCCTCGTCCGCCACCACCGCGCCCCCGGGGGGGGTGAAGACATAGGCCGGGTCCCAGCCGCGGTGCACGTAGACAAACAAGAACTTGCGGTCGGAGCCCGAGGCGGCCCGCGCCGGCCGGGCGCGCTCAAGGCCCACCAGCGCGCCGAGCCCGCCCAGCCCGCCCAGCACCGCCCGCCGACTCCACTGAGACATCTGAGCACCCTCCGACCGCCCCGAGGCGCAGGCCCCCGACTTTACCACGAATTGCCTACCAGACGCCCGCTGGCCAGCCGCCCTTGCGCGGGTCGCTGCCGCCAGAGATGCCGGCCGCGTCCGCCGAGATCAGCTGAACGGCCGAAAAGAACGGCATCTGCTTGATGGTGTGCCCGCGGGCCGCGAGCAGCGCGATGGTGTCCGGGCTCAGCCCCTCGTCCACAAACAGCAGCTCGGGCTGCCATTGGTGGTGCACCCGGGCCTCCGACACGGCCTGGCTCGGGCTCATGCCGAAGTCCACGACGTTGAGGATCGCCTGCAGCGTGCTGGAGATGATGAAGGGGCCGCCGCTGCCGCCCACCGCGATGCGCTGGCCCTGCGGCCCGATGAGCAAGGTCGGGCTCATGCTCGACAGGGGTCGGGCGCCGGCCGCCACCTCGTTGCGGGCGCTGCCGACCAAACCAAAGGCGTTCGGCACACCGGGGCGGGCGACAAAGTCGTCCATCTCGTTGTTCAGCACGATGCCGAAGCGCTCGGTGACCACGCCGCTGCCAAAGCTCGTGTTGACGGTCGTCGTCAACGCGACGCCCCATCCGTCGGCGTCGAGGGCGGAGATGTGTTGGGTACCCGCGTCTCGCCCCGGATCGACGGCCGCGCCATAGGCCCCGGTCGGCAGGGTACGGGAGGGCAAGATGGCCCGACGGATCGCCGAGACACGGTCTGCAGACAGGAGCATCGCCGTGTCGACGGGTGCGCGGTCGGGATCGCCCATGTGTTGGGCACGATCCGCGAAGCCGTGCTTGAGCACCTCGACGATCAGGTGCAGGTACTCGGCGCTGTTGTGGCCGTACTCCGCCACCGGCAGGCCCTCGAGCACGGCCAGCGCCTGCAAGATCACGACCCCGCCCGAGGACGGCGGCGGCATCGTCACGACCCGCCAGCCCCGGTAGCTGCCGAGGAGGGGCGCCCGGTCTTTGGGGGCGGCCGCGGCGAGATCGGCAGCGGTGAGCACCCCGCCGGTGGCCTTGGCGCTGCGCACGATGTCCTCGGCGATCTCGCCGATTTGCATGGCCGCCGCCCCGCCGCGCCCGAAGCGCTCGAGGGCCGTGGCCAGCTTGGCCCGCCGCGCCCGCTCGCCGGCGCTGGGCTTGACGCCCGGGCCGAAAATAGCGTCGGTCAGGCCGCCCTCCTCGTAGCTCGCGAGGGACTTGAGCAGGTGGGCGCCCGGCTCAAAGCCCTCGTGGGCGAGGCGGTAGGCCGGCGCGACCACCCGGCGGAGGGGCAGGCGGCCGTGCCGCGCGTGCAGCAGGGCGAGGCCGGGGCCCTCCATCGGCACCGCCACCGCGAGGCCGCCCCGGACGCTCGCTTTGGGATCGGCGCTCTGCACGAACAGGTCGCGGTGGGCGGCGGCCGGCGCCACCTCCCGGAAGTCGAGGGCCGCCACCTGGCCGTCGGGCGCCATCAGCACCGCGAAGCCCCCGCCGCCGAGGCCGCTGGCCGAGGGCTGGACGACGCCGGCCGCGAGCGCCGCGGCCACAATGCCGTCCACCGCGTTGCCCCCGGTGGCGATGATCGAGGCCCCGGCCTCGCTGGCCAGCAGGTGATCGGCGGCCACCATGCCGCGACGACCGAGGGCGGGCGGCGGCGCGGCCCCCAGGGAGAGCAGCGCGGCGAGCCCGAGGGAAAGGGCCGCAGCGGCGCCGCGCCACCCAAGGGCGGGCCGAGGCGCCCCGGCGCGCGGGTCGGCCGGGGGAGACAAGCGGGGACGAAGCGTGGACATCGGGCTCCTCGGCGGCGCGGGCGGTCGCCGAGCCCCGCTTATCGCCGCGCGGCGGCCCGGTCGGCCCGGGCGATCACTGGGTTGCTCAGCCGACCCACGCCCTCCAGGATCACTTCCACCACGTCACCTTCAACCAGGGGCCCCACACCGGCCGGCGTGCCGGTCAGCAGCAGGTCGCCGGGCAGCAGCGTCATGATGTGGCTGACGAAGGAGAGCAGCGCCGCGGTGTCAAAGACCATCTGGTCGGTGTTCCCGTCTTGGCGCACCTGACCGTTCACCTCGGCGCGGACCCCGAGCCGGGCCGGCGGCGGGCCGAGGACCAGCCAGGGCCCGATCGGACAGAAGCCGTCAAATCCTTTGCCGCGGGCGAAGACCCCGTCCGCGCGCTGGAAGTCCCGCGCCGTCACGTCATTCCCGCAGGTGTAGCCGAGCACGCCGGCGAGGCACTCCTCGGGGCTCGCGCAGTACAGCGTGCGGCCGACGACGACGGCCAGCTCGGCCTCGTGGTCCACCCGCTCGGTGCCGGGCGGCAAGGGGATCGGGTCGTTCGGGCCGACCAAGGCGGTGGGCGGCTTGAGGAAGACCTTGGGCACCGGCGGCACCGGCTTGCCCATCTCTGCGGCGTGGTCGCGGTAGTTGGAGCCGATGCCGATGATCTTGCTCGGCATGATCGGCGCGAGCAGCCGAACGGCGCTCAGCGGCTGCGGCTCGCCCTGGGCCCGGTGCTCGCCGAAGATGTCGCCGACGATCGGCTGAAAACGGCTCGTGGGGAGGGCTTCAGCCTCGGCCGAGAGCCCGGTGACCCACCCGTAGGTGTAGCGGCCGTCCTTGTCGATGGCCCGTGCGAGGCGCTGCATGGCTAGCCCACCGCCGCGGCGAGGCGGACGGCCTCGGCCAGCTTGGCGCGGTCCTGCACCACGGCGCCGACCTGGCTGACGGCCAAAGCAGCGACCCGCGCGGCGAGATCAGCGGACCGGGCGGCGTCCCAGCCGTTCACGTAGCCGTAGAGGAAGCCGGCGGCGTAGCAGTCGCCCGCGCCGGTGGTGTCGACCGCCTGCACCGGATGCACGCCGACCGCGACCCGCTGGCCCTTGTGGGCGACGATGGAGCCGCGCCCGCCGAGCTTCAGCACGGCCGTGTTGACCCGCGGGGCCAGCCAGTCGAGCGCGGCCTCCGGGCTCGTGGCGGTCGGCACCAACATGCGGGCCTCCTCCTCGTTCATAAAGACGACGTCCACGAGCTCTTCGATCAAGGGGATCATGTGGTCGCGGGTCAGCGTCACGACAAAGGGATCGGAGACATCGAGGCTGACGATCACCTGCTCTTGCGCCGCGACCGCCATGGCCTCAGCCGCGCGGGACCGCATCGGATCGCCGAGCAGCAGGTAGCCTTCAACGTGCAGCACGCTGCTCTCGCGGATCCGCTGGTCGAAGGTGCCGAGGCTCTGCAGCCCCACGGCGGCGCCGAGATCGGTGAGCATCGTGCGCTCGGCGTCCACCGTCGAGATGATGCTGAGGCACTTGCCGGTGTTGGCGGCGCGGGTCCAGGCCAGCGCGTGACCGCCGCAGGCCTCGTCCATGCTCTGGGCGTAGAGGCGGCCGAGCTGGTCATCGCCCACCTGACCGCAGAACAGCGTGCGGGCGCCCATGTAGCCGAGGGTGGCGATGCTGTTGGCGCCGCTGCCGCCGGAGCGGATGCTCACGCCGTGCACCTGAATCTCGTGGAAAATGCTCTGCCAGCGGTCGTGATCGACGGGCGTGCTGTGTCCGCGGGCGATGCCGACGCGGGCGAGCAGCTCGTGCTCCTCCATGCGAACCAGCGCGTCTACGAGGGCGTTCCCGAGGCCGACCACGTCAAAACGGGCGTCAGCGGCGCGGCGAAACATCGGCGTTCCAGCGGAGAGGGGGCTGCTCACGGGGGTCTCCATCGGGGCAGCGCGCCAGCGCGCGCCATTGGTAGGGTCGGCGCGCCTGCTATGCCGCCGCGCGCGCATCGGACCACAAGGGCGGACCCAAGTCGAGCCGACCGCCGGCCCACGGCGATGGGCTATGGTCCAAGGCGGAGACCCGGCCGAATGTCCGCCAGCGCCCCGCCACCGCCGCCTCGCCCCCGCTGGCTCCGCTTGGCCATCCCGTTCGCGGTGAGCCTGGCGGCGCTGTTCTGGTTCTCTGCCGGCGTGGACTGGGCCAGCCTCGGCGCCGCGCTCGGCCGGGTGCGCCCAGCCTGGGTCGCCGTCGCCAGCGCCCTGCTCCTCGGAGAATTCGGGCTGAGGGCCCTGCGTTGGGGCGTGCTGCTCCGCCCGCTCGGCGCCGGGGCCCGCACCCGCGACCTGCTGGCCGCCCAGCTTATCGGCGCCGCCGCCAACACCCTGCTGCCGCTGCGGGCCGGCGAGCTCGCGCGCCCCATCGTCGCGGCGAACCGCACCGGCCACCAGCTGAGCGCCGTGGTCGCGACCGCCGTGATGGAGCGGGTCTTCGACCTGTTCGGCCTGACCTCGGTGCTGCTGTTGATGGCCTTGACCCTGCCGCCCGCGCCGCCCGACGAGCAGCACCTCATCCGAAACCTCAAGCTCTACGGCGGCGCCTTCGGCCTCGCCGCCGCGGTGGCCCTGGCGATCTTCTTCGCGCTCGCCACCCAAAAGACCGCCGCTCGGGCCGTGTTTGAGCGCATCCTTTGGCTCGGCCCGCCCGTGGTTCGGCCGCCCTTCCTCGGGCTCTTCGATGGCTTTGTGGCCGGCCTCGGCTCCACCCGGCGGCCCCTCGCCTTGATCCAGGCCGGCGCCTTGTCGATCACGATGTGGACCAACGGCGCCCTGGCGATTTGGTGCTTGTTTCAAGCCTTTGACAGCGGGCTGCCCTTCGGCGCGGCCTGCTTCACCGCCGTCGCCATCGCGCTGACCGTGGCGCTCCCCCAAGCACCGGGCTTCCTCGGCGTGTTTCACGTGGCGATGGAGAAGACGATGGTGCTGTGGGGCCAGCCCTCCGCCGAGGCCAAGGCCTTCGCCGTGGTGTTCTGGGCGGTGAGCTTCTTGCCGGTCACCGGGCTCGGCCTCCTGGCGATGTGGCGCGAGGGCTTGCAGCTCCGCGGGCTCCTCCAACGGGCCCCGAGTACGGAGACATCTGTATGGAATACACCTCACTCTGAGCCCAACGGTGCCCCTTGAGCCGCCCTCCCCTCCCCTGGGCCACGCCCCGCTACGACCTCGGCCCGCCCAAGACCGTCGCCATCGGCGATCACGCCGTGGACCTCCGGGGAGACGCGCTCGCCGGGAGACGCGTGGCGGTCCTCCTCTGCGGGGGCATCGCCGCCTTCAAGGGGCCGTCGCTGCTCCGGGCGCTGCGCCGCGAGGGCGCTGAGACGACCGCCTTTCTCAGCGAGGAGGCCCACCGCTACGTCGCGGCCGACGCGCTGAGCTGGGCCGCCGACCGCCCGGTGGTCACCGCGCTGAGCCCCCGGGCCGAGCACCTGTCCGACAGCGCGCCCTTCGACGCCTACCTGCTCGCGCCCGCGACCTACAACAGCATCAACAAGCTCGCCGTCGGCGTGGCCGACAGCCTCGTCACGACCACCCTGGCGAGCGCCCTCGGCCGGATGGAGCGCGGCGAGGCCGCGGTCCTGGTGGCGCCGACCATGCACGGCAGCATGCACAACAGCATCCTGCAGGGCTCTCTGGTGCGCCTCGCTGCAATGGGCGTGCACGTGGTCCCGCCCCGCGATGCCCTCGGCAAGGACAACCTGCCCACCGAAGAGGCGCTGGTCGCCGCGGTCTGCCGCGCCCTGGCTCGGTCCGAGGACGCCCACAAGCGCGTCCTCCTCATCGGCGGCCGCTGGCCACGCCCCGACCAGAGCCTGCCCGGCGGCCCGCTCCCCCGCTCGCCGGACGGAGACTGGCGCAGCGCGGCCTGGCGGCGCCACCTGAGGGGCCAGCAGCTCGGCATTTTCCTCCCGATGGACGCCAGCGGGGCGCCCGAGGGGGTGCCCGTTCGGCGCTTTGGTCGCTGGGCCGAAGCCGAGGCCATCGCCGCGGCTTGCTTGGAGAACAACGCCGTGGACGAGGTGATCGACCTCTCGCTGCGCTGAAGGGGCGTCCGCCCACGGGCGGCAGCTGGTACGGACAACACCGCAGACCATACGGATTACTCCGTATCGTGACAGACGCGCTTCAGGCGGCGCGGCGCGGCGGGTGCCTGCCCAGGGACGGGATAGCAGGCCGCACCCGTCCGTAGGTCAGGAGCGCCCCGTGGCCGTCAACCGCGCCGAGATCGTCGACCAGAACTTCATCCGCGAGGTGGAGGCCGCGCTGGGTCAGCCCGCGCCGCCCGCCGCCGACCTGAGCGCGGCGCCGTGGCCAGGCTCGCCCCTGACCGGCCGCGAGGCCATCGCCTGCTTCG
>CANHON010000102.1 GCA_947462115.1 Deltaproteobacteria bacterium
CGCGGCGGCGGTGGTCGTCTTTCCGACGCCGCCCGAGCCCACGCAGACGACGAGCCGCTTGCCGTCGATCACCTCAGCTAGGTTGCGGGCGCTCATCGGCTCGACTCCTTGAGGGAGAGCCGCTGGAGCGCGGCCGTCATCTGCTGCACCACCCGCTGCGGCCCGCCTGCGCCGCCGCCCAGCGCGCCCAAGCGGGCAAAGCTGACGACCTCGGCCGGCAATTCGGCGGTGAGCCGGGCCAAGGCGTCGGCCGTGCCGGTCTCGAGGCTGGCCTCCCAGCGCCCCGCCTGGATGAGCTCGCGGGCCTCGGGGCTCAGACCGGCCTCTTGGTCCACGAGGCGCTGCAGCAGCCGGCGCTCATCCTCGCTGAGGCTCGGGGTGGCGGCGCGGTTGAGGGCCACCACCGGCATGCGCAGCGAGGGCACCTCGCGCTTGAGGCGCTCCCACAGCTCAATGGTCTCGTTGACGACCATCTCTTCGGGCAGGGCCACGATGGTCAGGGCGGTGTCGGGCCGCGAGAGCTGGGCCAGCACCGCCGCCGCGCGCTCCCGGATCGGCCCGCCGCGCATGAGGCCGAGCGCCACGTTGGGCACGCCCAGCAGGCTGATCGCGTGCCCGCTGGCCGGCATATCGACGATGACCTGGTCGTACTGCTCGGCGAGGGTCACCACCCGCGACAGGATGACCGTCTCGCGCACCCCCGGCGTCGCGTCGAGGAAGGTCTGCACCATGCGATTGTCGAGGATCTTCTTGACGACCCTCGGCGCCGGGACGCTGCCCTCCAGCCACTCCACCAAGGCGTCCCGCCAGGAGACGTTGCAGATGTCGAGCTTGGGCCCGACCCGCGTGGGGGCGTAGGCGGGCGCGACGCCGAGCATGGCCGTCAGCGAGGGTCGAAAAACATCGACCTCCGCGATGATGGTGCGCCGGCCGCGCTCAGACGAGAGCTTGCCCAGGGCGGCCGACAAGGTCGACTTGCCCGTGCCGCCCTTGCCCGTCACGAGGACGAGCCGGCTCGAAAGCAGCGAGTTGAGGCTCACGGGCGCCTACCAGCGAATGAGGTTGGCGCCCCAAGTGAGGCCAGCGCCGAAAGCTGCGAGCAGCACCAGATCGCCTGACTTGACCCGACCCTCCTGCACAGCCTCGTGCAGGGCGATGGGGATGGAGGCGGCGGTGGTGTTGCCGTAGCGTTGGATGTTGTTGTAAACCTTGGACGAATCGATGCCGATCATCCGGGCGACCATCTCGTTGATCCGCAGGTTGGCCTGGTGGGGCACCATCAGGGCCACGTCGTCGATGGTGGCGCCGTTGCGGCTCAGCACCTCGTCAATGACCTCAGGCAGCCGCTTGACGGCGTGCTTGAACACCGCTTGGCCCACCATCTGGGGGTAGTGCCGACCCTGCTCGAACATCTCGGGGGTGAAGCGGGGGTTGAGGCGGCTCGCGGGCGCCTCCAACATCAAGATCTCGTAGTCGGTGCCATCGGCGTGCAGCGCGCTGTCGATGAGGCGGTTGTCGCCCTCGGTGGCGGTGAGCACCGCCGCGCCGGCCCCGTCGCCGAACAGCACCGCCACGTCGCGGCCCCGGGTGCTGATGTCGAGGCCGCTGCTGTGCACCTCCGCGCCCACCACCAGCACGGTCTTCATGGCGCCGGTGCGGATGAACTGATCGGCCACGGACAGGCCGTAGACGAAGCCGGTGCACTGGTTGCGGATGTCGAGGGTGGCGATGCCCGGCACCGCCAGCCGCGCCTGGAGCAAGCAGGACGAGCCCGGAAAGTTCACATCGGGCGACAGCGTCGCGAAGATGATCATGTCGAGGTCGGCGGCGGTCATGCCGGCCTCGGCGAGGGCCTGCTCGACGGCCGGCACCGCGAGGTCGGTCGCCCCGACGTCGCCCACGACCCAGCGGCGCTCGCGGATGCCCGTGCGCTTGGCGATCCACTCGTCGCTCGTCTCCATGAGCGCGGCGAGGTGATCGTTGGTGACGATGTTCTCAGGGACGAAGTGCCCCATCCCTGCGATTCGGCTGCCGCGCATCGACGCTCCCTGGGGCCGCTGTGGCCATTTTGGGCTTATCGGGCCACGCCGGTCGGGGCGACGGGTCCACGACCCACCGGGGCCCCACAAGGGCGCCCGCGGTCAAATATCCAAGTTGCGCACGTTGAGCGCGTTGCTCTCGATGAAGGCCCGCCGAGGGTCTACCGCATCTCCCATGAGCACGCTGAAAATGTCGTCGGCCCCCACCGGGTCGCCCACGACCACACGCAGCAGCGACCGGCGCTCCGGGTCCATGGTGGTCTCCCAGAGCTGGTCGGGGTTCATCTCGCCGAGGCCCTTGTAGCGCTGCACCTCGTAGCCTTGGCGCGCGCCCGACAGCACCGCGTCGAGCAGGCGGCGCCAGCTCGGGGCCTCGCTGAGCCCGCCGAGGGTGAGCGGCAACGGCAGGCTCCGACCGAGCTCATCGACGAGCTGGAGCAGGCCCGGCAGGTCCACGCGCCGATCCCGCAGCCGCGTGCGGCGCTCCTCGCCGTTTCGAAGCGTACCGACGGTGATCTCGAGCAGGCCCTCGGGGATCTCCACGCCGTCCTCGGGGACGACCCGGCTGATCAGCACCTCGGAGATGTGCAGATCGGGCGCCACCCGGCCGAGGCTGCGCCGCAGCTCCTCCACCGCCGTCTCGGCGACCCCGCGCTGGCTCAAGTCGAGCAGGTGCCCGCCCATGGCGTACCAGGCGTCGAGCACCTCGGGCACAGACCGCCGGTGGTTGCGCTCCAAGAACGCCGAGTAAGCGCGGACGGTCTCGAGCTTGGGCGCGAGGGCGGCGCCCTCCAGCAAGCTGCCGTCGGGCGTGCGCAGGGCCAAGGAGGACAGGCCGCGCTTGAGCAAGAAGTCCTCCAGCGCGCGGTCGTCCTTGAGGTACTCCTCCCGCTTGCCCTTCTTGACCTTGTAGAGCGGCGGCTGGGCGATGTAGAGGTGCCCATCGCGCACGAGCTGGCCCATCTGACGGAAGAAGAAGGTCAGCAGCAGGGTGCGGATGTGCGAGCCGTCGACATCGGCGTCCGTCATGATGATGATGCGGTGGTAGCGGAGCTTTTGGGTGTCGAAGTCCGGGCCCACGCCGGTGCCGAGGGCGGAGATCATCGTGCGGATCTCCTCGTTGCCCAACATCTTGTCGAAGCGGGCCTTCTCGACGTTCAAGATCTTGCCCCGCAGGGGGAGGATCGCCTGGAACTTCCGGTCGCGGCCCTGCTTGGCGGAGCCGCCCGCGGAGTCGCCCTCGACGAGGTAGAGCTCGCAGCGGCTCGGGTCCCGCTCCTGGCAGTCGGCGAGCTTGCCGGGCAGATCGCTGCCTTCCAGCGCGCTTTTACGCCGGGCCAGCTCGCGGGCCTTGCGGGCGGCCTCGCGGGCGCGGGCGGCGTCGAGGGCCTTGCCGACCACCGCCTTGGCGACGGCGGGGTTCTCGGCGAGGTAGTTGTTGAGCCGCTCGAAGACCACGGCTTCGACGATGCCCTTGACCTCGGAGTTGCCGAGCTTGCCCTTGGTCTGGCCTTCGAACTGGGGCTCGGGCACGCGCACCGACACCACGCAGGTGAGGCCCTCGCGCACGTCGTCGCCGCCGATCGACTCGCCCTTGTCGGGCTTGATCAGGTTGAAGGCCGCCGCGTGGCCGCTGAGCGAGCGGGTGAGCGCCGCCTTGAAGCCGCTGACGTGGGTGCCGCCGTCGATCGTGTTGATGTTGTTGGTGAAGCTGAGGATCGTCTCGACGTAGCCGCTGGTCCATTGCAGGGCGACATCGACCTGCACGCCGTCGCGGCCGCCCTGCACGTGGATGACCTCCCGGTGCAGCGGCTCGCGGCTGTCGTTGAGGTGCTGGACGTAGCTGTTGAGGCCGCCGGCGTAGCAGTAGTCGGCCTTGCGGTCGTCCCGGCGGTCCTCGACGAGGATGCGCAGGCCGGGGTTGAGGAAGGCGAGCTCCTGCAGCCGGCGCGACAGCACATCGTAGGAGAAGATCGTGGTCTCCCGGAAGATCTCGGGATCGGGCCAGAACTGCACCCGCGTGCCCTGCTGGCCGGGGCTGGAGTCCCCCTCGCGCACCAGCGGGGTCATCACCGCGCCGCGGGCGTAGCGCTGCCGGTGGTGGCCGCCGTCGCGCCAGATGTCGAGCACAAGCTGCGTGGACAGGGCGTTCACACAGGAGACGCCCACGCCGTGCAGGCCGCCGCTGACCTGGTAGCTGCCCTTTTTGAACTTGCCGCCGGCGTGGAGCACGGTCAGCGCCACCTCAGCCGCCGGCCGCCCCTCCTCGGGGTGGATGTCAACCGGAATACCCCGACCGTTGTCCAGGCAGGACAGCGAGCCATCTTCATGGATGACGACGTCGATGCGGGTGCAGAAGCCGGCCATCGCCTCGTCGATGGAGTTGTCGACCACCTCATAGACGAGGTGGTGGAGCCCCTGCGGCCCCGTGGAGCCGATGTACATGGCGGGTCGCTTCTGAACCGCCTCGAGCCCCTTGAGCACGCTGATGGACGAGGCGTCGTAGGCCCGCGTCGCCGCCGGGGGGACCGTTTCGTCGATGTCCATGAACCCTCACCGTTCACGCCGCGCCGGCTCGCCCCAACCCGTCGGGTGAACGGGGCTGTCGAGCGCTCCGCGGCGACGCGAGACAGCGGCGCGGCGCAGGGGAGCGCGGCAGGCCGAGCAGGGGCCCGGCGGAGCCCCCGACCTATCCCGTCCGAGGGGCCGCGTCCACCCAGAGGGGACCGTTGAAGACACCGTGATGGTCGGCATCTTCAACGAGACGGCTGGGAGCGGCGGGCCGCTCTCCGCGCCTGCCTCGGGCTCAGGCCTCTCGCTCCGCGACACCGTTCTGAAGGCGCACCACAGCGGTGTTCCCGGTGGGGAGCGGCCCGAGCCAAGCCGGGTCGGTCGTCGTGATCCAGACCTGGCCGGGCAAGGCGCCGAGCCGCTCGACCAGGCGGGCCATCCGGCGGGCGTCGAGCTCGCCCGTCAGGTCGTCCAACAAAAACAACGGGCTCTGACCACGCCGGTGCGCCGCCTCGAGCTCCGCCAGCTTCAGGGCCAAGACCAAGGACCGCGCCTGCCCCTGGGAAGCGAAGCGGCGGGCGTCCCGGCCCTCCAGCTCGATGAGCAGGTCGTCGCGGTGGGGACCGCAGAGCACGGTGCCGCGGCGCAGCTCCTCGGGTCGGGCCCGACGCAGGGCCGCCTCGAGGCGCTCGACCATCTGGGCCTCGTCGCGGGCGTCTTCGCCGATGCCCCGGACCTGCAGCGACAGCCCAGCGCTGCGCCCGCCCGCGATGGCGGCGTGGGCCTCGGCGAAGGGCACAGCGAGCTCATCGAGCACCGCTTGCCGCCGCAGGGCCACCCGGGCGCCGATCCGGGCCAGCGAGGCGTCCCAGGTGTCGAGCAGCGCGAGCTCGGGCCCTCGGCTGCGGAGCAGGGCGCCCTTCTGTTTGAGGACCCGCCCGTAGTCGTTGATCAGCTCCAAGTGACTGGGCTGGGCGGTGAAGGCGGCGCGGTCCAAGAAGCTGCGCCGGTCGGTGGGCTCGCCGCGCACAATGCCGGCATGCTCCGGGCAGAACAGCACCGCCCGCAGCAGCGCGAACCACTCCGACAGCCGCGCCGCCGGGGCGCCGTCGATGAGGAGCTGACGGGTCGCCTCGGTGCGCCGCCAGCTCAACCGCCGCTGCCCGCTGTCGCCCTCCACCACCCCGTCGATGCGGGCCTCGGGCTGCCCTTCGCGGATCAGCCGCCCAGGGCGGTTGTCACGGAAGCTGCGCAGCGTGGCCAGCAGCCAAACCGCCTCGAGCAGGTTGGTCTTGCCCTGGGCGTTCTCGCCATGGAGCACCACCACCCGCGCATCGGTGTTGAGCTGGGTGGAGGCGGCGTTTCGCCAGTCGGTGAGGGCGAGGGAGCGGAGCCGCACGCGCCCCGC
The DNA here is from genome assembly GCA_947462115.1 of Deltaproteobacteria bacterium. Lineage (GTDB taxonomy): Bacteria > Myxococcota_A > UBA796 > UBA796 > UBA2385 > JAEUKK01. The sequence continues at coordinate 5,959 of CANHON010000102.1, forward strand.
TCAGTCGAGCCGCATGGGCATCACGACGAACAGGCAGTCGTCGCGGCCGGGGATGCGCAGGATGCAGGGGTCGAGCGCCTCGCCCATGTCGAGCTGGAGCTGCTCGCTGCGGGTCGCCGTCAGGATGTCCTGCAGGTAGCGGGCGTTGAAGCCGGTCTGCAGCGGGGCGCCGTCGAGGTCAGCCACCAGCTCTTCGCGGACCTCGCCCATGCGGGAGTCCTGCGCGCTGAGGACCATCCGGCCTTCTTCGAAGGCGCAGCGGATGGAGTTGTTGCGGTCGCCGGCCATGATGACCACGCGGCGCAGCGCGCCCATCAGCGCGTCCCGATCGACGACCACGCGCCGCTTGGAGCTCTGGGGGAGCACCATGCGGTAGTCGGGGAACTCGCCCTCGACGAGGCGCACGCGGAGCGACACGTCGCCGGCGGTGAAAGAGGCGGTCCGATCGCCAAAATCGACGTCCCAGGTGGCCTCGGACTCATCGATCAGCTTCTTGATCTCCTGCAGCGCCTTGCGGGGCAACAGCATGCGCCGACCCAGCGCAAGGGAGCCCTCGAAGCCGGCTTCGGACCACGACAACCGACTTCCATCGGTGGTGACCATGCGCAGCCGCGAGGGCGCGCCGGCCATGTCGATCTGCTCGAGGTGGGCGCCGTTGAGGCCGTAGCGGTTCTCGTCGGTGCAGATGGAGAACACGGTCTCGTCGATGATCCGGCGAAGATCCCCGCCCGTCACTTGCAGGCGCGCCCGATCGTCCCGGGGGGCGGGCGGCGGGTAGTCGGCGCCGTCGGTGCCCGTGAGGTTGAACTCGGTCTTGCCGCAGCGGACGCCGAGGCGCAGGTTCTTGCCGAGCTGAAGGCGCACGGTGGGCTCGCGACCGGTGAGGGAGGTGGCCACGGCCATGAAGCGCGCGGCGTCCACCGTCATGGAACCTTCGCGCTCAATCTGCGCCGGGTAGCTCGAGGTCAAGGTGACCATGCCGTCCGTCGCGACCACGTGCAAGGCGCCGTCCCGCGCCTCAATGAACACGTGGGACAACAAAGGGTTGGCTGGCCGCTTGTCTACGACGCCCTGGACGCGCTTGAGGGCCCGAGTCAGCTCATCTTGGTTGATGTAGAGGTCCATCACAGGCTCCGAGCGCCCCGGGCTGCGGGGGCAGGCGGGAACGGGCATTCGGGCCACAGACCCGGGCGCGCCCTTTAGCCCGGCGCCCCGCGCTGCGCCCACCCCGGAGGTCGGGTGGGCGGGCAGGGACCGCGCGGGCTCAAACCGGCATGGCGCCTGGCGAGAAGGCTGCGATCATGATCGATGAGATCAAGGAGTAATTTGATCCGTAGTCGATCTATAGCAGGGCCTGTGGACCGTGGGGACAAGTCCAAGAGCGGGCGCTGAACCGGTATTTTGCAGCGTGCAGCTTGTGGGCGCTTCAGGGGTCTCGACCTGCCTCGCCGGTGCACAAGTCCTGGCTTTGCCCCAGGCCTGACTTATCCACAGGCAGTTCACCGACCGCAGCACAAGCGCCGCGCAGGCTTGTGAACAGGGCCCCTTCGTGGGGCTCGGGGTGGCGGCCCGCGCGTCGAAGCGCCGATGGCCGATGCGGGAGGGGCGCGCTCAGTGGAGCAGGTTCCGCTCGATCATCTGCACGATGCTTCGCAGGCCAGCGTCTTGCTCGAGCTGCTTCTCGACCTTGCCGCAGGCGTGGAGCACGGTGCTGTGGTCTTTGTCGTAGAGCCGGCCCACCTCGGTGGAGCTGAGCTGGGTGTGACGCCGGATCAACCACATGGACACGTGGCGGGGCGTCACGAGGCCCTTGACCCGGCTGCTGCCCATCAGCGCCGACACCTCGACCGAGTAGGCCTGGGCCACCGCCTCGATGATGGCCTTGGCGTCGACCTCGGGTGGCCCGTCCGGGAGCATCCGCGCGAGGTGCTGGCGCGCGAACTCCAAGGTGGGCGAGCGGCCGTGGAGGCGACAGAGCTGGGACAGGTTGTTGAGCACACCCTCCAGCTCCCGGATGCTCCCGCGCACTCGGGTGGCGAGGTACTGGCTCAGATCCTTGGGCATCCGCAGGTTGCGCTCGGCGCTTTTGCTCTCGATGATGGCGACCAAGGTCTCGAGATCGGGCGGCTGCATGTCGGCGACCATGCCGGACTCGCAGCGGGTGCGGAGCCGCGGCTCAAAGCCCTTGATCTCTCGGGGGAGGACGTCGGCGGTGAACACGATCTGGCGGCCGCGCTCCCGCAGCCACTCGAAGGTGTGGAAAAGCTCCTCCTGGGTGCGGTCTTTGCCGGTCAGGAACTGGACGTCGTCCATGAGCAGCAGGTTCGCCTCGTTGCGGAAGCGCGAGCGAAACTCGTGCATCTGCTTGTATCGGAGGGCGTCGATCATCTCGTTGGTAAATTCTTCGGCGGTGACGTAGATGACCCGGGTGCCGGGCTGGTGCTGGACGATGCGGTTGCCGACCGCGTGCATCAAGTGGGTCTTGCCGAGGCCGGTGCTCCCGTAGATGAACAAGGGGTTGTACTGACGATCGCCTGGATCGTCGGCGACCGCCGAGGCCGCGGCGTGGGCGAACTGGTTGCAGTCGCCGACAATGAAGCTGTCAAAGGTCTTTTCGCGAGAGAGACCTTGGTGGGCACGATCGCCCGCGGCGCCGCTCTGCGCGCTCGGGTCCGCGGCCGTGGCGATCAGCGCGGGGCCGGGGCGGAGCGCAGGTCGGTCCGCCGGGGACGGGGCGCCGAGCCCGAGCTCCTCTTCGGGGATCGGGGTCTCCAGAGGCCCGGTCGCGGCGTTTTGGTCGAGCAGCTCCAGCTCCGTGGCCTTGAGGTGCTCCTTGGTGAGCACGCGGGCCGAGAGCTGGCCGGCGAGCTGGGGCGCCCGCAGGCGAAGCAAGCGCTCGATCCGGCTCAGGTAGTTCTCGCGGACCCAATCGGCGTAGAGCTGGTTGGGGGCGACGAGGAGCAGCTTGGCTTCACCCACCGAGACGGCCATCAGCACGCTGATCCAGACGTCGTAGAAGGTGGAGCCGACCTCGGCGCGCAGCTCCGCTTGAATGTCATCCCAGACGCGGCTTGCGTTGATGGCCATTGGGGGGCTCGCTCCGGGCGTCGGGGGCCCGCGGGGGTGCGGCGCCAAGCGGCGCTTCCGGGCGGTCGGGGGGCGAGCTTAGCAGCCGGCCGGCGCGCTTCGCCAGGGGCAGGCAGGCCCGCGGACGGCCCGCTAACGGCCTCCGGTGCCCGCCCACAAGGATCTGCACAAGTTTATCCACAATTGTCCGTATCTGTGGATAACTTGCCCAGCGGTGTGGAAATGTGCCGCCGATCCTTGTGGAATTGTGCCGGCCGACCGGTGCACGGTGGATGAGAATGGCGTCGGCCATGCATCTTTCGAGAGATCAACCGCAAAGGGTGGCCCCTCGTCGAAGATCCCCAGCCTGTGGAGATCCCGGTCGAGATCCCCACCGGGAGCCGATCAGCGAGGGCGGGCTCTTGTCGATCCAAGGGCTGGTCGGTGACGGCGGCGCGGCGGTGCGGATCGCGGCCCCGGCGCGTGATTCAGCCTGCGGACGCTTGCCTCGTGCCCGTCGGCGGAATAGGGGCTCCGGCCTTTCCGGTCTGCCTTGGCGGGTCAAGAGGAGTCAGAGCGCAGATGGCCCACGGGATCGGCAAGTGCCCCCTGGTCGGCCGCCCTCGCTCCGGGTCGAGCCACAGCGGCTCTGAGCCCCCTCCTGTACTTCCCCCGCGCAGCGTCGTCCGGATCCATCGCCTTCGGAGGCTCCTGTGAAGCGTACTTACCAGCCCAGCAACATCAAGCGGAAGCGGTCCCACGGCTTCCGTGCCCGCATGAGCACCCCCGGCGGGCGCAAGGTGATCTCCAACCGTCGGGCCAAGGGCCGCGCGCGGCTGGCCACCACCGTCCGCACGAAGTCCACCTGATCGAGCGGGTCGCCCGGCCCGTGCGCTTCGGCTTCGATCGTTCGCTCCGCATCCGCCGGTCGTCTGACTTTCGGCGGGTGCAGGGTCGTGGGCGGCGCGTCCGAGGCGTATTTGTGCTCGCGCTCTGGCTCCCCAGCCAGGGCGATGGCAGCCGGATCGGCCTCACGGTCAGCAAAAAGGTGGGAAACGCGGTGGTCCGCAACCGGGTCAAGCGCTGGCTGCGAGAGAGCGTTCGCCACGAGCGCCATCGCCTCGCGAGCTCCGCCGACATCGTGCTGATCGCCCACCCCGAGTCGGCCGCCGCTGGCCTTGAACGCCTCCGCGAAGACGTGATCACCATCTTCTCAGCCGCCGGCCCCTCGTCCAGTGGCCGGAGGCGACGGTGAGGTGGACCGATCCCCTCGTTTGGGTGATCCGGGGCTACCAGCGCCTCATCTCCCGGTATACGCCGCCTGTCTGTCGCTTTACGCCCTCATGCAGCCACTACGCACTCGAAGCGTTGCAGGTCCACGGGCTGTTGCGCGGAACCCCAATGGCCGCGTGGCGGATCCTGCGATGCAACCCGCTGTTCCCGAGCGGTCACGATCCGGTGCCTTCCCTGGCCGCGCCCTGTGGCTGCGCGACGGGGTCCGGGGCCTCCGGCATGAACCCTGGGCCCAGCGACCCGGTCTTCGGCCCCAGCCGCGCCGGTGGAGAGGTCTCCTTTGAGCAATGACGAGAACCGCAGGGTAATGGTGGCCGTCGCCCTCAGCATGGGCGTTTTGGTCGCTTGGCAGTACTTCTTCCCGGCCCCGACGCCCGAGCCGAGCTTGGTCGAGGTCGCGCCGGGGGAGGCCGCCGAGGCGCCCGCTGCCGCGGGAACGGCCGCGCCCCTCGCTCCGCCCCCAGGCGGCGCCATCGCCCCCCACGAGCTGCCCTTGCAGCTCGACCGCGCCGGCGGCGTGGTGTCCTCGACCAACGGCGCGCTGCGCGGGGTCACGCTCGGCGACTACAAAGACGCGATCCATCCGCTGCCGTTCTGGAGCTGGCTGGTCGCCAAGGCCACCGGCGCGCCCGGCGGCGAGGGCGGCTGGTCGCCGTACAGCGGCGGGGACGATCCGCACGGCGTCGTCAGCTTGGACGGCGGCGTCGGCCTCGCAGGCGGCGGGCTGCTCCCCACCGATGACGGCCCCGCCGCCGCCGACGGCCCCTCGACCTACCGGGTCAGCCAAGACGGCGCCTCGATCGTCGCCCTGGGTGCCCAGGCCAACGGGCTGCGCATCGAGAAGCGCTTCACCCCGACCGCCGGCGCCTACGCAGGCGAGCTCGTGGTCAAGTTCCAGAATGACGGCGCCGAGACCATCCCCGCCCTTTGGGTGGGCGTGGCCGAGCAGCCGGCCGGCGATGAGCCAGGCTTCTTCAACCGGGCCGAGAACATCGTCCACCCCGCTGCTTTCGTCGATGGCGACCTCGAGACGGTCACCGCTGTCAGCGAGCTCGAGGGCGCGGAGCTTGAGGAGTTCAAGGGCACGGTGAGCTGGGTCGGCGTCGGCGATCGGTACTTCCTCGCGGCCCTCATGCCCCAAGAGCTCGCCCCCAAGCGCGTCCTCGTCGATCAGCTCCCGAGCGGTCGCTGGGGCAGCTTCTACGTCGATGACGTGGCCCTCGCCCCGGGTCAGTCCCGCGAGCTCAAGTTCAAGGTCTTCACCGGGCCCAAGGAGCTCGGCGTCCTCAAGGACCAGGCCGCGGACCTGGACGCCTCAGTAGAGTTCGGAATCTTCGGCTTCTTCGCCACCTTGCTCCTGTGGGTGCTCAAGTTCTTCCACGCGGGCGTGAGCAACTGGGGCCTGTCGATCATCCTGCTGACCTTGCTCGTGAAGCTGGTGTTCTACAGCCTCAACGAGAAGGCCTACGCCAGCAGCGAGAAGATGAAGCTGGTCCAACCGGAGCTGCAAGCGATCAAGGACCTCTACCCAGACGATCAGCAGCGCCAGAGCCAAGAGACCATGAAGCTCTGGAGCAAGCACGGCGTGAGCCCGCTGGGCGGCTGTTTGCCGATGGTGGTGCAGATGCCGATCTTCTTCGCGCTGTACAACGTGATGTACTACAGCGTGGAGCTCTACGGCACCGGCTTCCTCTACATCAAGGACCTCACCGCCGCTGATCCCACCGGCATCATCCCGCTGATTTACTTCGTATTGTTGGTCCTGCAGCAGCAGATGACCACCATGCCCAACATGGATCCCGCGCAGCAGAAGATGATGAAGATGATGCCCTTCTTCTTCGCCTTCATGATGTTCAGCTTCCCGTCGGGCCTCGTGCTCTACTTCTGCGTCAACATGTTCCTTACCATCGTGCAGCAGTGGCTCATCCGCAAGAAGCTGCAACGCACCCCCGCCACCCTCGCGGTGGCCACGCCGCAGTAATCGCGGTCTCCGGAGCACCCATGAGTGAAGCCGTCCACACAGTCTCGGCCGAAGGCCGCACCGTCCGCGCCGCCGTAGAGCTCGCCGCCAAAGAGCTGGGCGTTGACCTGAGCCGCGTGGCCCACAAGCTCGATGGCGCTCACTTCCGGGGCCCCGACGGCCGGCCGCGCGCCGTAGACACCGTCAAGGTGATCGCTTGGGTGCGCGAGGGGGAGCCGGAGCCGGCGCCCGCCCGCGAGAGCCGCGAGAGCCGCGAGCCCCGTCGGGATGCAGGCCGCGACGGCGGTCGGGACGGCGGCCGTGAGCGCCGGGATCGGGAGCCCCGTGAGGCCCGTGAGGGTCGGGATCGCGACCCCCGCGAGAGCCGGGATCGGGAGCCCCGCGAGAGCCGCGAGCCCCGCGAGAGCCGGGATCGGGAGCCCCGCGAGAGCCGCGAGCCCCGTGAGAGCCGCGAGCGCGCGCCCCGCGCTGAGGCCCCCGCTTCGCTCGTGGACACCGCCGCCAGCAGCGCGGCCAAGGTGTGGGTGGAGACCTTGCTCAAGGGCATGGACCTCGAGGGCGCTGTGCGCGCCGGCGCACACAGCGATGGCGC
>CANHON010000103.1 GCA_947462115.1 Deltaproteobacteria bacterium
CGGCGCGCTCGGCGTGGCCGCCCGTTCCGCCCAGCGCGGGTCCGCGGAGCCCGCCGATGCCCTGGCCGCGCCCCGCGCCGGCGCTCCCCTGGCTGCTCCTGCCCCTGTGTCCTCCAATGGGGTGGTCGAGCGCCAGCAGGACGCCACCTTGGAGCTGCGCCGCTCCGCTTCGTCCGCCTCCGCTGTTGGTTCGACGGTCTCCCCGCGCCTGTCCACGACGGCCCCGCGCGCGGACGTCGCGCTGGACGAGGCTCCCGTTGTGGCTGCCCCCGCCCGGCGCACCCCGGCCTCCGCCGCTGCTGCCGAGCGCATGTTCGCCCCGGCCGCAGAGCTGGAGCCCCGCGCTGCCCAGATTGAGCAGCGGGAGGGCCGCTTCGCCCGGGTGGCCGCCCACGCTGCCGTCGCGCAGCGCCCCGCGGCGCGGCCCTCCGTCGCCGGCCAGCGCGTCCTCTCTGACGCCACCCTCGCGCAGCCCCCGGCGCCCGCCGCCGCGGTGGAGCCCGCCCCCGAGGCGGCCCCGAACGCTGCTGCGCGCCCCAGTCGTGCCGCGGCGCCCCGCGCGGCGCGTCCGAGCCGCGTGGCCAACGCCGCCGATTGGGCGGCGCGCCGACTCGACATCGGCCGCGCCGTGCCGGGCTCGTCCCAGGCCCAGCCGACGGCGCACCGCCGCCCGGTCCGCGCCGCTGCGCCCGCGCGGCTCGCGACGGCGGCGGCCGATGCCAGCCCGTCGAGCGCGCAGCCCGCCGCCTCCGCCCCGTCCTTGTTGGCCGGTCGGTCCGCGTCGGCCCGCACGCGGGCGGTGGGCGCCGCCCGGAGCACTTCGTCTGAACGTCCCGCGCCGGCGTCGGCCGCTGCCGTGACGGCGACCGCTCCGCGCGCCGCCCGTTCGGACCGCGCCGCGGCCGAGCGGTCGCCGCTCGCCGAGGTCCCCGCCCTGCGCAGCGCCGTGGAGCACGTCCTCGATCGGAGCGTCATCGGCGCGGCGAGCCCGGGCTCCACCCTGCCGCAGCCCACCGCCCGCGCACCTCGCCTGGCGGCTCCCCGTCAGAGCGTCTCCCCGGCCGCCATCTTCGCGCGCGTCGAGGCCCCGGTCGATGCGGTCGCCCAGGCGTCCGCCGCGCCCGCCGCTGGCCGCGCCCCTTCGGCTGCTTCGAGCGCCGTCGCCGATGCCCGGCCGAGCCGCGCCACCATCGCTCCCGCGGTTGGCCTGTTCCGGTCGGCAGTCGCGCCCGCCGCCAGTCCCGCGACCGAGTCGGCGGCCCCGGCTGCCCGGTCCGCCGCCCGGCCCACGTCCGATGAGCGCGCCGGTTCAACCTCCTCGCCGTCTGTCGAAGCCGCCGCGCAGCGCCCGGCCGAGCGCGCGCTCCGTCGGTTGACGGTGGCCGAGGCCGCTGCGGAGCGCTCCGTGGTGCCCGCGCCCGCCGCTGCCGCCCGCGCCGCCGAGCCGGTGGGCGAGCGCCCCCTCGATCGGGCCGCCGCGGCGCTGATCGGGTCTACGCCCAAGGCGCCCGCCCGCGGTCGGGACACCGCCGGGGACGTCGTCTTCGCGCGCAGCCCGGCCGAGATCGTGGCCGAGCCGGTCGCCGCAGCGCCCGCCGTCCAGGCCCGGCCGAGCGTCGCCTCGGTGGGTTCGGTGGGTTCGGTGGGCGCTCCTGCCCGCCCGGCCCGCGCCGCCGGGACCGCCTCGGCGCGTTCGGCTGAGCTGGACGCCGCGCCGAGCGCCCGCAGCCAGTCGGACCGGACGATCTCGAACCGCGGGCTGTCGGAGGGGGCCGCTGCCTCCGCCGAGGCCGAAGCGCCCGCAGCGCCCGAGCGGCGGATCATTCGGGCCGTGGTCCACGCCGCTGCCCGGGTAGGCCTCGTCCTCTCGGCGCAGACCGACCTGTCCACGGCGGTCTCCCGCCTCGAGGCGGCCAACGCGCGCGTCGATCGGGGCGAGCGCTCCGTGGTCCCCCGGCCCACCGCTCGCCCCGATCGCGCGGCTCGCGCCCAGCGGCAGAGCGCTGGCCCCAGCGCCATCTTCGCCACGCCGATGTCAGCGGTGGAGCTGCAGCAGGCCGAGGCGGCGCCCGTCTCGGCGGCCAGCCCCGCCCGCGGCCCGGCGGCCTCTACGGGGGCGCGTCGCTCCGGTGCGCAGGCCTCGACGCGGACTTCTGTCCAGCGGTCGCCGGGCGTGTCGCGTCGGGCCGCGCTCCAGCAGCGCGCCTCCGCCGCGGTGCACGCCTCGGATCGCAGCGGCCGCAGCCCAGCGGTGGGCCGCAGCGTCGAGCGCAGCCTGAGCGAGCTCTCGCCCACGGCCCGCGCGGCGGTCGTCTCGTTGCTCCGACGCCGCTCCCGTCCGAGCGCGCTCGGCTACTCCCGCTTGGTCGCTGGCCCGAGCGCTGCAGAGCGCTTCTCGGTCGCTGGGGATCGCGCCGTGGCCGCCGAGGCTGGCGGTGTCGAGGTGCAGGTCCGTCGGCAGGTGGAGCGGTCCCGTCCGCTCGACTTCGCCGAGGTGCGAACCGCCCAGGAGCTCAGCGGCCCGGAGCTGAGCCGCTCGGTCCGCGTCACCAGCACCGTCCGCACGCCCTTTGGTGAGGTGGTGGTGCCCGGTTCGACCGAGGGCCTCCGCGCCACCCAGCCGGGCGTGCGCACCGGCCGGCACCTCACCCGGTCGGCCGAGGGCCGCTACATGGCGCCCCGCATGGCCGCCGAGCTCGGGCTCGTCGTGCGCGGCGAGGCGCCCAGCGCCGGGGGTGACGCGGCCGCTGCAAACTCCAGCGCCGCGGAGTCGGGCGCTTTCAGCGGTCGGTCGGTCGCCGCGGGGGGCGCGCGCTCCCCGTCGGTGGCCAGCCGGGCCGAGGGCCGCGCCGGGCAGCGCCTGAGCGAGGGCGGCGCGCCGCTCGCGCTGGGCCGCAGCGCCGAGGGTGTGGTCGCGCGCGGGACCGATGCTTCTGCCCCCATTTCCTCGATGGCCGCGGCGTCCTCGACCCCGGGCTCCAGCCCCACGGTGCCCGGCCAAAGAGCCCGGCCGGCAGCCACCGCGGGGGCCCACCTGCCGGTGGCATACGCGGCGCGGCCCGAGCTCGGGCAGGTGCTCGGCGCCGTCGATCAGGGCCACGTCGAGCGCGCCTTGCCCGTCTGGGCCCGCCGCGCCTCGGGTGAGCCCATGGCCCGCGGCACCGGCGGCGACTTTGTGCAGTCCTTGGCCTCTGCCCGCAGCGAAGAGGACGTGGTGCGCGTCATCGTCGAGCAGGGCGGGGCGCTGAGCCAGGTCGGCTCCTCGCTGCCCAAGCCGGTCATCCAGGTGATCGAGCACATCCGCAGCGAGGCCCGGGCCGAGCTGGAGCAGCGGGTGGACGCCGCGCGGCGCCCGGCCTCGAGCGAGGGGGCCACGCTCCCGGAGCCGACCCGCACGCGGCGCGAGGCCCGTCGGGGCCAGACCCGCGACAACGTTCAGGTGGTGAAGGCCCTCACCGGGCTCCGCTCCAGCAGCGGCGCGCGGAGCAACGAGGGCGTCGGCGGCGACCGGGTGATGAAGTTGGCGCGCAAGCTCCAGCAGCTCATCCACCTCGCTGACGGCGTGGGGGATCGGGACGCCGCGCGGCGCCAGGTCCGCATGGCCGAAGACAGCGCCCAGGCCCGCTCTGAGGGGCAAGGTGGGGCCGTTGCTGGCAACGACGCCGGCGCGACCAAGCAGGTTGACATCGAGGCCCTCGGCCGTGAGGTCCTCGAGATGGTGAGCCGCGAGCTCGAGATGCGCCGCGAGCGGCGCCAGGAGGATCCGGATGGCCGGAATGTCTGGTGGTAACGTGACGAAGGCCGTCTTCATCAATCTCGAAGGCGGGGGCCCATTCCAGGTTCAGTACAACCCGACCGCCTTTCAGTATGACAAGGCGGTCAACTGGCAGCCGCAGGAGTCGCAAGGCTCCAGCGGTCCGCCCCTAGAGTTCCAAAAGAACTCCCCTGCGTCGGTGAGCATGGATCTGCTCTTCGACACCACCAACGAGGGCGGTGACGTCCGCGAGAAGTGGGTCAATGGCATCCTGCACCTCACCAACCCGATGGTCGCGCCGACCAGCGGGGAGGCCGGGCAGCTCGCCAAGAAGCGGCCGCCCAAGGTCTGCTTCATGTGGTCCTCGTTCAAGTTCACCGGCGTCATCGCGTCGGCGAACGTGACCTACTTGATGTTCGCCTCCAGCGGCACCCCGGTGCGCGCCAAGGTCAACGTCAAGATGACCGAGTGGGAGCCGGAGGAGTGGTACAACCCGGCCAGCGGCGGCATGGCGGCGGGCTCCGGCAAGGTGCAGCTCATCACCCTCCGCCCCGGCGAGACGGTGTCGGCCTTGGCGATCCGCATGGGCGTGAGCACCTCTTCGCTGTGCTCCGACAACAACATCGACGATCCCATGAACGTGGCGGCGGGCACCTCGCTCGTCGTCCGCCGCTAAAGGGGGGCCCATGACCGACAAGGCTGTGCATACCGCGGTGCCCTATGAGGTCACCATCGGTAGCCGCGTGTTCAAGCAGCCCGAGAACGACGGCCTGGTGCACCTCGTCATCGAGGACCATGTGGACATGGTCACGATGTTGACGGCCCAGGTGGGCGGCGCCGAGTCGCAGCCCACGTGGGAGTTCAAGGTCGGCGACCCCGTGGTGTGCAAGGTCGGCGAGGGCAAGAAGTCGCTGTTCGAAGGAGAGGTCATCTCCGTCGATCCCGGCTACCAGCTCGACGGCCACGCCAGCGTGACCGTGCGCGCGCTCGACAAGTCGCACCGGCTCGGCCGCGGCCGCAAGACCCGCCGCTGGAACGACAAGACCGACAGCGACGTGGTCAAGGAGGTGGGCGCCGAGAGCGGCCTCTCCGTCGACTGCGACGACACCGGCGAGGTCCACGGCTACATCCTGCAGCGCAACGAGAGCAACATCGCCTTCCTCAAGCGCCTCGCGGCCCGCAACAACTTCTTGCTCCGGGTCACCGACGGCAAGCTGGAGTTCAAGAAGCCGAGCTTCCAAGGCAGCTCCGTGCCGGTGAAGATGGGCGGCGGCCTGCGCTCGATGCGGCTCGCCTTCAACACCACCGACATGGTGCAGAAGGTCGTGGTGCGCGGCTGGGACGTCAAAGCCAAGAAGGAGATCGTCGGCATGGCCTCGGCCGGCGACGTCACCAAGATCGGCGGCGGCGAGATCGGCGCGCAGCAGGCGGGCACCTTCGGGGAGTCGGTGGCCTACGTGACCGACGTGCCGGTGAGCTCGCAGGCCCAGGCCGACCAGGTGGCCAAGGCGGAGATGGAGCGGATCGCGCGCGGCTTCTGCCGGGGCTCGGCCTCGGTCTCGGGCGACGACGCGCTGCGCGCCGGCGCGACGGCGGACTTCTCCGGCTTGCCCCAAGGGCAGAACGGCAAGTTCTACATCATGTCCAGCCGGCACGTGATCAGCGCCCGCTCGGGCTACACGACCGAGATCACGTTCATCAGCAACACCACGGGGAGCTGATCCCCGGGGGCGCTCGGCGGCGGGGCCCCTTTTGAGGCCCCGCTTGCGCTATGGTGGGCGCGCGTCCGGCTGAGGGAGGTCGTGCATGGCGGTACGCCGCGATTTTTTGGGGCGAGGCTTCGCCTTCCCCTTTCACTTCGACCCGGCCAGCGGCGGGGTGGCCTTCTCTGAGCAAGAGGAGAACATCCGGCAGAGCATCTCGATCATCCTCGGCACCCAGCCTGGGGAGCGCCAGATGCTCCCGGAGTTCGGCTGCCGGGTGCATGAGCTCCTTTTCGCCCCCAACAACGGCTACGCGGGCGCTTTGGCCGCCCAGTACGTCGAAGACGCGCTCCGCCGCTGGGAGCGCCGCATCAACGTGGAGCGCGTCCTCGCGGCGCCCGACCCCTCCGGCGCCCTGCGCATCGAGGTGGTCTACACCATCGTCTCCACCGGCGTGACCGCCAGCCTCGAGCAGGTGATCGCCAGCGTCGGCGCCTGATCTTCGGCTGCGCTGCGCCTCTGGTGCGCGCGCCCCGCCTCTCCCCGTCCGGCCGCGCCCGGGAACCCCGGTCGCCTCGCCGTCGCCGCCGATTCACCCCTTCCCCTGCAGCAGTCGATGCCGATCAAACCGCCGAACCTCGATGACCGGCGCTACGCCGACATCGTCGCCGAAGCCCGCTCGCTCATCCCGCAGTACTGCCCAGAGTGGACCAACCTCTCCGACGCAGACCCGGGGATGACGCTCGTCCAGCTGTTCGCCTGGATGACCGAGCTGACGATCTACCGGCTCAACCGTGTGCCGGACAAGACCTACATCCACTTCCTTAATTTCATTGGGGAAGAGCGGAAGCGGGCCCGTCCGGCGGTGGCCCCGCTCACCTTCTCGGTGCAGCGGCCGGGCACCGCGCTGGAGCTGCCCCCCTTCGCCCGCGCCAGCACGCGGCAGACCGAGGAGGAGGCCAGCCTCGACTTCCTCACCACCGATCGGCTGACGGTGCACGACGCGCGCGTCGACCGCATCATGGCGGTGCGGGGCGGGAAGCGGCCAGCCGTGCGGGAGATCCCGTTCACCCAGTTCGACGAGCACCCCTCGGCCCTGGTGTTCGGCGGCGGGCGCGGCGCCCAGTTCTTCGACCTCGACCCGGTGGAGTACGGCCCCGACGCCTTCACCCCCCATCAGTTCTTGTACGTCGCCCACGATGATCTGCGCTTGATGGACATCGACCCCGAGTCGGGTCGGCGCCTCGGCCGCCTGCGCATCCGGCGGGCGGGCTCCGAGCTGTCCATCGCGCCCTTCTTCAAGTGGGAGTACCCGACCGAGGAGGGCTGGGTGCCCGTCGAGGTCGAGCGCGAGCGCGAGACGCAGCTCGGCATGCCGGAAGACTCGCTGGTCACGGCGCTGCCGGGCATCGTGCCCATCCCCTTCCAGCTCGGCAGCGAGAAGGTCTCCTTGCCCGAGGCCATCGCCAACGCCCGCTGGTGGATCCGCGGCCGCCTCGACTACGAGGCCTGGCTCGCGAGCCGCATGGAAGAGGACCTCGAGGTCTCCTGGAAAGACGACCGCGGCGGCGAAGAGCGCAAGCTCAACAACTGGCGGGTGGTGCCCCGGGGCCGCAGCCTGGAGTTCGCGCTGGTCGATCTGCCCCCGATGAAGGGCGGCTGGACCATCCGCCTCCAGCTCACCAACCGGGACGTTCCGGCCGGTCGCTCGGGCTACCTGCCGCGCTACCGCTGGTCCTACCGGCGGGGCGAGGTCTGGGAGGAGATCCCGAAGGACCGCGTGCGCGTCGAAGGCGCGATGGTGGTGCTCACCGGGCCGCTCACCGACATGGCCTCCGACGGCTTCAACCTGCGGGCCGAGCGCTACGAGACGGTGTTCATGCGGGGCTTCTGCCCCGATCTGGAGCTGGACATCAACTGGATCCGCCCGGTGGAGGTCGACCTCTACGCCGGCGAGGCCCGGCACCAGGTGGTGCGCAACGAGATCGGCGAGGCGCCCTGGTCGCCCTTCCAGATCAACCCGAACATCCCGCCCACGATCGGCCGCCGCTTCTACATCGGCTCGGATCTCTTTGAAAACCGCCGCAAAGCGCCGGTGATGATGGAGCTTGAGGTCGGCTTTGAGATGAACGGCGAGCTCGTGGAAGAGCCCGAGAAGTTCTACAAGCTGCAGCTCACCTACCGGGCCGACGACAACTGGCGCGTGGTGTGGACCGAGGACAAGATCTTCGGCGCCTTCACCTTCTCCGATCTGGACCCGGACGGGGCCAAGCGCGCGGCCCGCCGGAAGATCCGCATCGTCGTCGATCCCAAGACCCAGCTCAAGGGCCTCGCCCGCTACGAGGTCGGCGAGACCGAGAGCACCTGGCTGCGCCTCGAGCTCATCAAGTCCAGCCTCACGGGCACCGACGAGAACAAGCAGCAGCACCCGATCGCGCTCAAGATCTACAGCATCAAGCTCGGGGCCGACAAGACCATCGGCGGCGACTTCTACGAGCAGCCGCTGCCCTCGCCCAAGATGGCCCAGCTGGACTTCCGCGACGAGAACCAGCGCCTCACGCGGGTGATCACGCGGGAGACCGGCCGCATCGAGGAGTTCTTCCCCTTCTTCCCCTTCGTGGACATCGCCGAGGAGAACCTCAGCCTCTACGTCCACTTCGACAAGCCGCTGCCCATCGGCAACCGCCATGCCCTGCAGTTCCGCTGCCGCGGCGAGGCCTTTTTGCCCCGCGACGCCTCGGTGGAGTGGGAGCTGCTCGAGGACCGCGGCCACGGCCGCACCGGCTGGCGCCGCCTGCAGGGCTTCTTCGACGGCAGCGAGGGGCGCGAGCGCCGGGCCTACGACTTCTCGGGCTCGGGCGCCCTGGAGTTCCCGCTGCCCGAGCTGCCCGCGGTGCCCAGCGACGGCTTCTGGCTGCGCGGCCGCTTCGTGCTGCCGGCCGGCATGGAGCTGCAGCAGGTCCCGGCTTTGCCGCCGGTCACCCACCTCATGCTCAACACCGTGGACGCCGCCAGCCTGTTCACCCTGCGGACCGAGCGCTATTCGGGCCTCGGCGTGCCGGGCCAGTCGGTGTCTTTGCTGCGCCGGCCGGTGTTCTTGCACCCCGGCGAGGGCGAGCGGCCGATCTTTGGGCGCCCCGAGCTGTTCGACGACATCATCGTGCTGGTCGAGGCCGAGGACGGCAGCAAGGAGCGCTGGCGCCGCGTGGACGACATGCTCAGCGCCAGCAAAGACGACAAGGTCTTCGTGGTGGACCCGGTGGAGGGCAGCCTCAGCTTCGGCAACGGCATCCGCGGGCGCATGCTGCCGGCCGGCAGCAACAACGTCATCGTCGACACCTACCGGCAGGTCCCCGGCGGCATCGGCAACGTGGCGCCGCACAAGATCGTCGTCGGCGAGGGCGTGGCCGCGCAGCTCGACGTCACCAACCTGCTGCCGGGCACCGGCGGTCGGGACGCCGAGACCATTGAGGAGATCGTGCGGCGCGCTCCGTCGATCCTCACCAGCCGCGACCGGGCGGTCACCCGCACCGACTTTGAGATCATCGCCCGCGAGGCCAGCGGAGAGGTCAGCCGCGCCGCCTGCAACGGCCGGATGGAGGCCGATGGTCGCGTCGAGATCGTCATCCTGCCCACCCGGCGCGAGGGCGAGCTCATCCCCGACCCCTTCTTGTCGGCCGGCCTGCGCGACCACGTGGCGGCCTACCTCAAGCGGCGCTGCCTCGTGAACGTCGAGCCGGTGGTGCGCCTCGCGCGCTTCTTGCCGGTGGATCTGTCGGTCGAGCTGCGCATGCGGCCCAACGCCAACGTGCTCGCGGTGCGGGAGCAGGCCGAGAAGTGGGTGCGCTCCTTCCTCGACGCCTACCAGGGCGGCCTCGACCGCGAGGGCTGGCCCTTCGGGGGCACCCTGTACGCCCAGGACTTCGCCCGGATGGTGTCGGAGCTCAACGAGGTCCGGCACGTGGTTGACGTGCAGCTCTACGACATGCGCGGGGCCGAGCCCGGCGCCACCCCCGGCTGGGAGTCGGGTGAGGGCCGCTCCGAGATCATCCTCACCGAGCACGATCTGTTCGTGGTGCGCCGCGTGCGCGTCCGGACCGAGGAGGTCGGCCAGTGAGCGGGCCCGGCCGCGACTGGCTGGCGCCGCAGACCGGCGAGGTGGCGCGCCGCGGGCAGGTGCCCAGCGACTACCGCTGCCTCGAAGATGTCGTGCGCATCGGCTATCCGCTGCGCTCGGCCCGCAGCTACCTGGCCCGGCACCTGAGCAATACCATCGCCTACAAGCTGGTCGAGGCCGGCCGCGGCGAGCCGGTGGGCGTGGTGCGGGAGATCGAGGTGCTGCCCCGCGGCGGCGGCGGCGTGGTCCACGTGCGCACCGTGCGCCAGTTGCCGGACGGCAGCCCGGCGAGCTTCTACGCGCCCGAGGAGATGGTCGAGGTCAAGACCATCGTCGAGACCACCGATGGGCAGGGCGTTCCGCCGTTGCGCACCGGCGACCGGGTGGTCCTGCTCGTGCCGGTCCGCAGCTACCTGCGGTTCTTGCCGGGCATCTACCGGGGCGCGGTGCCCACGCAGCGCCGCGACGTCACGGCGGTGGCCGAGCGCTCGGCGCGGCAGTGGGGCGAGCGCAGCACGGCGCGCACCACGGCGGTGTCGACCCAGAACACCGACCAGTTCCGCCGCTTCATGTTCATCTTCCAGCACCTGATGACCACGGTCACCGACCAGATCGACCAGATCCCGGCGCTGACCGACCCGCTGGCCGCCGATCCCAAGTTTTTGCCCTGGATCGCCTCCTGGGTGAGCTTTGAGCTCGACGGCAGCTTGCCGCTTCACCAGCAGCGCGAGCTCGTGCGGCGCAGCATCCGGCTCTACCGGAGCCGCGGCACCCGCGACGGTCTGCGCGAGATGATCCGCGTGCTCACCGCCGCCGAGGTCGACATCGTCGAGCGCAAGCGCCCCAAGCCCGCCGCCATGGGCATGCTCACGCTGGCCGGCGGCCGCAACGCCGAGGAGCGCTACCGCAACGGTGAGCCGCCCCCTTGCTACATCGTGCGCACCGATCGCGCGCCCACCACGTTCTTTTCGGTCACCCTCGAAGACCACGACCGCTTCAAGGCCCGCTTCGGCGAGCGCGCGGAGGGTGTGCTGCGGCGCATCTCCCAGGTCGTGAGCAACGAGAAGCCAGCCCACGTCACCTTTACCATCGAATTTGAGGAGCGGGTGAGATGAACCAGGATCCCGTCCTGCGCCGCCTCCGGCCTTTTGAGGGCCTCGCGCTCACCGCCCAGGACTTCCTGGACGAGCAGGGCTACCACCGGCGCAACCTCCACCGTCACGCGCACTACCTGCACGGCCACGGCATCGTGCAGGGCCTTCAGGTCGAGCTGCAGAACAACGGCGAGAAGTACCACGCCATCATCCAGGCCGGCTACGGGCTCACCCGCAACGGCCAGGGCGTGCACCTGCCGGACCCGGTGAAGGTGCCCCTCGAGGTGCCCCGCCGCGACGGCGAGTACCTGCTGTGGCTGTGCCACGTCGAGATCCCCGACGAGGGCGACTCCCGGCCGGTCTTCGACACCTCGGAGCGCCGCGAAGCCCGGATGAAGGAGACCTGCGGCCCCCGGCTGCACGGGGCCGACGACGACCAGCCCGACGCGGTGGCCCTCTGCCGGATCAACGTGCGGCTCGGCCGAATGGTGCAAGTGCAGCTGCCGGTGCCCCGCGCCGGTCGGCAGGTGCGGGCGTCCGAGTCCTACCTCAAGCCGCGGGTGGTCGAGTTCATCCGGGTCAACCGCAAGGTCGTGAGCAACCTGTTCCGCACGGCCCTGCTGCGCGAGCTCGACGTGGGCGCGCTGGCCTTCAACGCCGCGCTGGTCTCGGGCGAGTTCTTGCTCATCGAGGAGGGCACCTCCGACCGCGTGCTCTACCGCTCGGCCGGCGCCCTCATCAGCTACGCCCACGACTTCTACAGCCCCCTGCCGCGCACCATCGAGCGGGTGGAGCGCTTCAAGGAGTTCGTGCGGCGCGTCAACGCCGAGGTCCCCGCGCCCGAGCAGGGCGATGAGGTCTGGCTGCGCTGGTTCGACAAGTTTGAGCGCCTGCTCCAGCCCTTGGCGAAGATCGTCGAAGAGCTGGAGAAGACCGTCGAGGCGCAGCGCTGAGCGTGGCGAACCCCGGTCCAGCGGCGCACCTCGCGTCCACGCACCAGCCGCTGCCCGGCCAGCCCGAGCAGACGGTGCACGTGCTCGTGCAGGTCGTGGACATGAAGAGCTTCGTGCTCGACCTTCAGGTGCCCACCTACCTGCCGGCCCGCGATCTCACCCAGCGCGTGGCCCGCGACGCCGGCCTCAACGCCTACTGGCCCGACGGCCGCCGCCGCCTGTTCTGGCTGCGCGCCCGGGGGCGGCTGCTCGGCGACAACGAGAACCTGGGCGATCTCGGCGTCGTGAACAACGAGCTGGTCTATCTTTTGCCCGAGCCGCCGGCCGGTGAGGTGCTGGAGCAGCAGCCGGACTACCCGCCCAACCGCGGCTACGCCGGCAAAGGCACGCTCACCATCGTGGCCGCCCTGTTCGGCGTGATGGCCTGGGCGGTGGGCTGGGGCCTCGCCCTGCTGGTCCAGCGCAACCTCTGGACCTTGCTGCTGCCCGGCCTGGCCCAGGGTCTGCTCACCGTCAGCCTGTCGCGCCACCTCTGGGGCGGCCGCGGGCGGCAGGTGCGGGTCATCGGCACCGCGCTCGTGCTCTACCTGTTGATCTTCGTGCTGGTGTTCTTGCCGAGCGTGCTCACCGGCGAGTCCGTCACCCGGGTCTACGCCCAGAGCGTGCCCGGCTTCGTGACCGGCATGGTGGGCGCCCTGTTCGGCTGGCTGGCCTGGTGGGGCGCCGTCGAGCCCCTGCCGGCCGAGGCGCCCCGGGCGGCCGTGGACGTGCAGGCGGCCGAGGTGCCGATGGTGCCCTGCGGCATCTGCGGCGGCGGGGTCAGCCCCGATGTGCTGCAGAGCTGCGTGCACCGCTGCGGCCAGACCTTCCACAAGGGCTGCTACCAAGCCCGGATGAGCGTGTACCGCGGCGATCCCCGCTTCTGTGGGATCTGCAACGCGCGGGTCGGCTGATCCAACTCTAAAATCCATCGAGGTGCCCATGTCGCTGCGCTTGTCGCCCTTCTCGTTCCGCATGTTCGCCCTCGGGCTCCCGCTCGTCGCCCTGACGGGCTGCGAGGCGGAGGACAAAGGCGAGGCCGCGTCGGACAGCGGCGCCGA
>CANHON010000104.1 GCA_947462115.1 Deltaproteobacteria bacterium
CGAGGCCCCCACCGAGAGGATGAAGGCGAGCAGGATCGGCGTGCGAACTGAGCGATCCGCCACGGGCACCCCAGGGCACCCCTAATCCGGCGGCGCAGAGGCTGCGGATCAGCGGGCGGTGTAGGCCCCCTCGCGCCCGAAGGCCTCGGGCAGCTTGCCCTCCTGCACGGTGATCGCGAGCTCGTCGCCCGGCTGGAGCTGCAGCTCGGCCCGGGCCCAGACCGTCAGGTGATCGGGGCTGCGGAGCTCGAGCTGGTGGCTGCCGGGGCTGAGGCTGTCGAGCCGGAGCGGCTGCTCGGCGTGCAGGGTGGCGAAGCGCTTGCCGTCCACGACCACGCCGAAGCGCTGGCCGGCGTGGGCCTTGAGCAGCACCCGCGGGGGCGGCGCGCCCTCGACCGGGGCCGCGGGCGGGCTGCTGTCGGTTGTGAGGCTGTCCTTGCCGATGAGCAGCCGCACCACGCCCTCTTGGGGCACCACCACGCTGATCGGCGCGCCGTCTCCCCCGCGGAAGACCTGAAAGGTGTGCTCGCCCGGCGCCATGTCCGGCAGGGTGACCGTGCCCGGGCCATAGGTGCGGACGATCGGGAGCTCGTCGAGCATGACCTCGGTGGCGACGGCCGCCTCGACCACCACCGAGCCGGCGGCGGCGGGGCCGGCGGCGCCCCACAGCGCGAGGCCACCCGCGAGGGCGCGGGCAGACCGAAGGCCAGGCCGAACGAGGGAGGGCAGCGAAGGGGTGCAGGGGGACATGGCGGGCTCCTCGGCCGATCGCCGCGCGGGCAGGGTGGCGCGGCGGGCCGCCTCCCCATCGGCCCGGGCGCGTTGCCATTGAGGTCGGCGCGCGCTAATCGGCGCTGACCCGCGCGAGCTTGAGCGCTGGCGGCCTCGGCGCGCCGCCCTCAAGGCGCCGGACCCTGATGAATCGCCCGCGGCGGCCCCCAGCCCGCGCCGCCCCCGGAGGAACTGATGCGCTCCTTGCGTTCTTCGCTCTTCGTCACCTTTGCGGCGCTCTCCCTGGCCGCCACCCTCCCGGCCTGCGAAGACGGCGGCCAGAGCGCCAAGCCCGCCGGCGAGGCGGCCGAGGCCACCAGCAAGGCGGTCATCGACATTGGCGTGGTCATCGCTGATGTCGACGGTGTGCCGGTGGGCGACATCGAGTTCAAGCAGGCCGCCGCCCGCAAGGCCCCGGCCAACGGCGAGAGCCTGACCCTCGAGGAGCGCAAGGAGGTGCTCGCCCGCCTCGTCGAAGAGAAGCTCCTCTACAAGAGCGCGCTGGCCAAGGGCTTCGACCAGGACCCCAAGGTGCAGAAGGTGATGGTCAACACCCTGCTGCGCGAAGAGGTCTACCGTCAGGTGCGCAACACCGACTTTAGCGATGAGCAGCTCTCGGCCTACTACGAGGCCCACAAAGAGGAGTTCGTCGTCCCCGAGAAGGTGCAGATCAAGCGCATCCTCATCAAGGTCAACGACAAGCGCACCGAGGCCGAGGCCCTGGCCAAGGCGCAGGCCATCTACACCGAGCTCAAGGGCAACACCGAGAAGTTCAAGGAGCTCGCCGCCCGCGACTCCGAGGACCCCTACAAGCGCCGCGGCGGTGACGTCGGCTTCGTGCCGATGACCGGCAAGCCCGGCCTCGACCAAGAGGTGGTCGACAAGGCCTTCTCGATGAACGAGGGCGCGCTGTCCGAGCCCTTCCGCAGCCCCGACGGCTTCAACATCATCCAGACCGCCAACAAGCGCCAGCGCGTCGAGCGCACCTTCCAGCAGATGAAGGGCTCCGTGCTCCGCAAGGTCAAGAACGAGCGCCTCACCCAGCTCTACGATGAGTACGTGGCCAAGCTGAAGGTGGGCGCCAAGGTCACCATCGACGACGCCAAGCTGATGGCCATCGACCTGCGCAGCGCTGCCCCGGCCGCCGGCCTCAAGGGCGGCGACGAGCTCAAGGGCGCGGGCGGCGGCGACGAGCCCGAGGTCGAGGAGATGGTGCCCGCCGAAGAAGACGCCCAATGATCCGACGGGGCGCGCTCCGCTGGCTCGCCGCGCTGGGCCTCGGGCTGCTGCCCGTGGCGCCGGCCGCTGCGGTCGAGGTCGATCGCATCGCGGCGGTGGTCAACGACGAGGTGATCACGCTGAGCGAGCTCTATGACCTCGGCGCCGACGACATCGAGCAGGCCGTGGCCTCGGGCCGCCCCTCGGCGCGCCGGGAGCTGGAGCTCGAGGTGCTCGACGCGCTGATCATGCGGCGCCTGATCACCCAGGAGATCGTGCGGCTCAACCTCGACGTGACCGAGCTCGAGCTCGAGCGCGCCTTGGAGGACGTGGCCAAGCGCGCCGGCGTCAAGCGCGTGGACCTGCGCCAGGCCGTCGAGTCCAACGGGCTGCCTTGGAACATCTACCTCGCGGAGATGAAGGACAACCTCCGCCAGATGAAGTTCTCGCAGGCGGTCCTGCAGCCCCGCATCACGGTGAACGAAGAGGAGCTGCTCGGCGCCTACAAGCGAGCGCTGGCAGACAACAAGACCCCGAGCGCCCGCGAGCTCGGCGCCATCTTCTTCGCGGTGCCCGCCGGGGCCAGCCCCGAGGTGGTCGAGGGCGTGCTGAGCCGCGCCCGGGCCGCCGCCGCCCGGGTCAACGAGGGCGGAGAGGCCTTCTCGGCGGTCTCCGCCGAGCTCGACGAGGCCAGCTTCGGTAAAGATGGCGGCCTGATGGGCGTCTTCGGCATCGGCGAGGTGCATCCGGCCATGGAGGCGGCCCTCGTCGGCCTGCCCGAGCGCCGCGCGACGGCCCCGGTGCAGACCAGCGCCGGCGTCTTCGTGCTCACCGTGCTCGGCCTGAAGGCCACGGTGATGCCCACCTTCGAGGAGATGCGCGAGGAGCTCACCAACGAGCTCTACAGCGCCCGCATCGAAGAGGAGGGCCAGCTCTGGTACCGGGCGCAGCGGCGCCAGGCGGCCATCGACATCAAGCTTGAGGTGCCCGGCGGCCTCGGCGCCCTGTGAGCCCGCGGCGCCGCCTGCTGTTGACGCCCGGCATGGGCGTCGGCCCGGAGCTGGCCCTGCGGGTCCTCGCCGAAGATGACGCGCAGGACGTTGTCCTCATCGGTCGCGCCGCTTCATTGGCCGCAGCCGCCTCCCCGGCCTCGCCCCGATCGGTCCTCCCGATGTCGCTGTCGGCGGCCCTGGCCTACGACGGCCCCGGCCTGCCCTTCGTGGCGGTGGAGGACGCGCCGGGGCTGCCGGCCGAGGCGGGCGCCGTGCGGCTCGCGACCGAGGCGCTGCTGGCCGGGCTGCCGGGCGCGCTCGTGACCGGGCCCATCCACAAGAAGCGCCTGAGCGAGGGCGGCTTCGCCTACCAAGGCCACACCGACTACCTCGCCGCCCTCTGCGGGGTGGAGGACGTGGTGATGGCCTTCACCGGCGGCGCCCTGCGCGTCGCGCTGGTGACCACGCACCTGCCGCTGATGCAGGTGGGCGCGGCCATCACCGCCGAGCGGGTCTCCGCGGTCTGCCGGGTGGCCATCACCGCCCTGCGCCGCGACCTCGGCCTCGACCCCACGCGGGTGCTGGTCTGCGGCCTCAACCCCCACGCTGGCGAAGAGGGCCTGCTGGGCGACGAAGAGCTGCGGACCATCGGCCCGGCGGTCCGCGCGCTGCAGGCCGAGGGCTGGCCTGTGGTGGGCCCGGTCTCGGCCGAGACGGCGTTCATGGAGGCCCAAGCCGGCCGCGGCGAGCTCATCGTGGCGATGTACCACGACCAGGGCCTCGCCCCGCTCAAGGCGGTGGACTTCGGTCGCTCGGTCAACTGGACGCTCGGGCTGCCCATCGTGCGCACCAGCGTCGATCACGGCACCGCCGACGCGCTCATGGGCACCGGCCGGGCCGATCCGTCGAGCCTCCGGGCCGCCCTCCGCCTCGCCCGCGGCATCGTGGCGCGCCGGACGGGGCCCCCCGAAGCAGCGTAGCCAGCGCTATTCTCGGCAAACTTTCGCCGAGGGCCCTGCAGCGCTTCAGCCGCAGGCGCCGAGGGTGCCTTCGCCGATGCCCACCGGCTGGGCCGCGCCGGTGTCGAGGGGCGCGCCGGTGTCGATGGGGGCGGCAGGCTGGGCGGCCAAGGGGCGCTCGCAGAGCGGAACGCCCTCCCGCGCGTCAATCACCTCGGGTTGGTCGCCCCAGGCGCGGCAGTCGGTCCAGCGCTCGGCCTGGGTGTCGGCCACGAAGACCCGGGCGGTCAGCGCGCCGAGCTGCTCGCAGCCAAAACGCGTGGAGCTGCCCGGGCTGACCTCGCTGGGGTCGGCCCGGATCGACAGGCTGAGGCTGAGGCAGTCGCCGCTCCCGTCGGCGGAGGCGTCGGAGCTGAGGAAATTGTGGGCCTCCACCCGGTCGTCTCGGTCACCCCACAGCAGCAGGCCCGCGCCGGACCAGGCCGAGGTCGCCACCTGCAGCGACCAGCGGCCGCCGTCGGGGTAGCAGACCAAGCTGAGGCCGGAGATCTCCGCAGGACCTTCGTGCAGCGGGCTCGGATCGCGGTCGGTGATCGGGGCCGTTGGGCGGCAGGCCAGCGCGAGGCCGACGAGCAGCGCCGGGGCGGCGCGGCGGGCGGGGCTGCGGCGTCGGTTCACGGGGCCTCCGGTCAAAATGTGGGCTCCACCAGCGTACACTCGGCGGGCAGGCCCTCGGGATCCCCCCAGGCATAGCAGGCGACCGGCGCGCTCTGCCCGGACTCGTAGAGGCGCATGCGGAAGCTCAGCGGCGAGTCGGGGCCGGTCGGCACGCAGGCGAACAAGCTCGTCGAGCCCGGCTCGAACAGGTCGGCGCAGCGGCTCAGCGGCGTACACTCCGGCCCGCCCTCCACGTCCAGCGTGATGCCCCGCTGCTCCCACAGGCCCTCGGGGTCGCGGTCGAGGATCGGCAGGGCGTGCTCTTCGGACCAGCGCAGGGCGCCCTCGCCGGCCGGGAGCACCTCGAGGGCGACGCGCCGCACGGAGCCCTCCAGCACCACGTCGAACCACCAGGCGCCGTTGGCCCCGCAGCTCCGGTCCTCCTCGGGGGTGCAGCAGCCGACGTTCAGCGTGCGCAGCGCGCCGGCCTCGCCGGTGAACACCGCGGGCACGCGGGGGGCCACACAGCTCGCCCGCACGCAGGTGGTGTCGAGGCCGCAGCCGGCCAGCAGGAGGGCGGCCAATGGCGCGGCGATGCGGGGCGCGGCGATGCGGGGCGCGGCGCTCATGGGGCGCCTGGGGCGTCGTCGTCGGGCGGATCGCCAAGGTCGAGATCAGCGTCCATCACACCATCTTCGGCGGGGTCTTCGTCCGCGCCCCAGGCCTCGGCGGTGGAGACCCCGAGGGCCTCGGCGGCCCAGGCCGCCCGCCGCCAGCCGCCCAGATCGGCCGCGTCGCTCGGGCTGCGCTTGCGCCGGGGCGCGTCGAGGGCCCGCTGCAGCGCGCCGCTCTGAAACAGGCTCCGCTCGATGGCCTCGAGCAAGGCCGGCAGCCCGGCCCCGGTCTGGGCGCTGATCGGCAGGCCGCCGAGCCGCGCGCACAGGGCCTCGGCCTGCTCAGCGCTGAGCTGGTCGATCTTGTTGAGGACGACGAGGCGGGGGGCCGTGGCCTCGATCCGCCGCAGGGTCTCCTCGACATGGGCGATGTGCACGTCCAGCTCGTCGCTGGCGGCGTCGATGACGTGCAGCAGGAGGTCGGCCTCGACGCTCTCTTCGAGGGTGGAGCGGAAGGCGTGGACCAGGGCGGCGGGCAAGGAGCGGATGAACCCGACCGTATCGGTGAGCACCACCTCGCGGGCCTCGGGGAAGCGCAGGCGGCGGCTGGTGGGGTCGAGGGTGGCGAACAGCTTGTCCTCGGCGTCGACCTCGGCGTTGGTCATGCGGTTGAGCAGCGTGGACTTGCCGGCGTTGGTGTAGCCGACGATCGACACCTGGGGCAGCCCCACGCGCTGACGACGAGAGCGACGCAGAGATCGCTGCTTTCGAAGATCTTCGAGCTGGTGCTCGAGGCGGGCCTCGCGCTCGTCGGCGCGGCGGCGGTTGATCTCGAGCTTGGTCTCGCCGGGCCCCCGACCGCCGATGCCGCCGGTGAGCCGGCTCATGGCGGTGGGCATGAGCGCGAGGCGGGGCTTTCGGTAGCGGAGCTGCGCCAGCTCGACCTGAAGCTTGCCCTCGCCGGAATTGGCGCGCTGGCTGAAGATGTCGAGGATGAGCTGGGTGCGGTCGATGACCTTGAGCTCGGTCTCGGTGGCGATGTTGCGGAGCTGGCTCGGCGACAGCTCGTGATCGAAGACCAGCACGCTGGCCTCGAGCTGCATGGCGCGCACCAGCACCTCTTGGAGCTTGCCCGAGCCGAGCACCGTGCGGCCCTCGAAGACCTTGCGCACCTGCAGCACGGTGTCGAGCACGTTGAGGCCGGCGGTCTCGGCGAGGCGCTGCAGCTCTTGGAGGCTGGCCCGGGCCTCGGCCGCGCCCCCGATGGAGACGCCGACCAGCACGCAGCCCTCGGCGCCTTCGACCCGACGGGTGGGCTCGTTCTTGGAGAAGCGGCCCTCCAGATCGCGGATGAAGGCCAAGAAGTCGTCGTCCCACTGGTGGACGTTGGCCCGGCGCTCGATCTGCCACGGGGCGCCGCCGCCGGCCCCCTCCTCGGCCACCAGGGCCTCCCCGCGGTCGAGGTCGGCCTCGGGGCGCACCCAGCCGAGCTCCACCGCGCCCGGCAGCCCGTCGGTCTGAGCCTGAATGACGAGCACCACGTCGAGGCGGAGGAGCACCAGATCAGTGAGGTCGTCTCGGCTGAGCCCTTCGCCGCGCAGGTGGGTGTGGAGCAGGCGCAGGCCGCGGAAGCGCCCCTGGCCGGCCCGCGCCCGGCTCAGCTCGGGGATGAACAGGCGGTGGGCGTCGCCGACAATGACGTGCTCCACCTCACCCCGGCGATCGACCATCAGGCCGAGCTGCCGGTTGAGCAGGCGAGAGAGCTCCGCGAGGCGGCGGGCCAGCTCGGGGCTGACGAAGGCCTCGGGCGCGACCCGGCGCTGGTAGAGCGCGAGCAGGGCGCGGTGCTCGCTGGGGCCGAGGCCCTCAGTGTTGCCGTGGAGCGTGCGGATGGGGACCTCGCGGGGGGCGACGGCCCTTCATATCCGCTGGATCAGCGGGCGGCGGGGGCCGCGGCCGCCGCGTCGGCCTCGTCTTCGCCCATCAAGCGGATGACGCTGTGCTGGTCGGGGAATTTACCGACCACATCGGCATAGACGGCGCGCAGGTGGTCCATGTCGCGCTTCATGTCGCCGGTGAGGGTGTACTCGCCGAGGATGCCGCCGCGCTTGGTCTTGTAGTCGAGGAAGCCGAGCACCAGCGGCACATCGGCCTTGCGGGCCATGTGGTAGAAGCCCGAACGCCAGTGGTCGGCGCGCTTGCGGGTGCCGTCCGGCGCGACCGCCAAGTACATGCCCTCCCGCTCGGCGAAGCGCTGGGCGACCTGGCTGACCATGTCGTTGCTTTTGCTGCGATCCACGCCGATGCCACCGAAGTAGGTGACGAAGGTCTTGAAGGGGAAGCGCAGGGCCTCTTGTTTGGTGATGAACGACAGGCGAACGCCCAAGGTCCAGGCCACGAAGACCATGATGGGGCCGTCCCACAACGTCGTGTGGGGCGAGGCGACGAAGAGCGCCTTGGGGACGGAGGGCATGCTCCCCACTGCCTTCCAGCCGATGAGCCAGAGGACAAACTTGGAGAACAGCTGACCGAACCAAGGGGCCCGGGGACCGGCGTGCGTGGGTGCGTCCGACATGCCCCTACTTTCGCCCGCGGTCCACGCGCGCGATGTCGGCTGCGGGCGACAGTTTTGTCACCGTTGTGTCTTGGGCCGGGTCGGGCCGGTTTGGGTGCCGGGCGAAGGCGGGCCAGCGGCGCGCGGGGGGCTCAGGATCTGCGGCCCCGCGCCCGTAGACCGGGGCACCATGAACGACCGCGCCCCCCCGCTTCCCCCGCCACCCGCCGCCTACCCGCTGGGCCGCCTGCGCGCGCTCCGCTTGGCCTGGGCCCTCGGCTGGCCCGCCGGATGCTACGCGCCCAGCGCGCCATTGCCGGAGGACCCAGCCGGGGGCAGCGGCGTTGAAGATCGCGACGGGGACGGCGCTCCCGCCAAGGACGACTGCGATGACGACCACGCGGGGGTGCGGCCCGGCGCGGTCGAGGTCTGCGACGGCGTCGACAACGACTGCGACGGCCTTATCGACGACGCCGACACCAACATCAACCGCTTCACCCAGCAGCACCTCTACCGCGACCAAGACGGCGACGGCTTCGGATCCGGCCGGGAAGATCGCTACGCCTGCGCGCCGCAGGTGGGCTGGGCGAACAACGACGTGGACTGCGACGACGCGGCCCCCGCGGTCCACCCCCGGGCGGCAGAGGTCTGCAACGGGCTCGACGACGACTGTGACGGCCTGCGCGACGATCTCGACCCGAGCGTAGACCTCGAGACCGCCCGCCCCTGGTTCGACGACCGCGACGAGGACGGCTTCGGCGAGCCCGGCACCGGCACCCAGGCCTGCGCCCCGCCCGACCGCCGCGCCGACAACGCGCTGGACTGCGACGACCGCAACCCCGACAGCTTCCCGGGCGCCCCCGAGCTGTGCGACGGCGAAGACAACGACTGCGACGGCCTCCTCGACCTCGCGAGCGAGAGCCTGGACGCCTGCCCGGTCACCGTGGCCGACCTCACCATCGAGGGCAGCCGGGAGGGCGACCAAGCCGGCGCCTCGGTGGCCTGGGTGGGCGATCTGGACGGCCTCGGCGGGGCGGACCTCGCCATCGGGGCGCCCGGCTCAGACGGTCGGGGCGCAGACATCGGCCTGGTCGCTATTTTCGGCGCGCCCCTGCCGCTCGCGGCCCAGACGGGCCGGGCCGAGCTGCGCTTCTTGGGCGACGTCTCTGGGGACCGCCTCGGTCCTCTGGTGGGCCTCGGCGACATGAACGGCGACGGCTACGATGATCTGGCGATGCAGTCCCCGGGCGCCGACCACGGCGGGCCCGACCAAGGCCAGCTCTACGTCGCCTATGGGCCGCTGCGCGAGGCCGCGGTGGTCAACGCGCTGCCGGCGCGGATCGTGGGCATGGGCGAGGGCGGCCGCGCCCTGCCGATGGCCGGTCCGGGCGACACCACCGGCGATGGCCTCGCCGAGCTGCTGGTGAGCGACCCGGTCGCCGACGGGGGCGCCCGCGACGGCGGCGCGGTGTGGCTGTTCGCCGGCCCGGTGTCTTCGCTGAACACCGCGGCCTCGGCCCAGGCCCGCCTCCTCGGCGGCACCCCCGGCATGCAGCTCGGCACCCTCGCCAGCGGCCGGGTAGACATCAACGGAGATGGCGTCTACGACATCATCCTCGGCGCGCCGGGCGATCCGAGCGGCGCGGCGGACGGCGGCGCCGTATTCCTCTGGACCCACCCGCCCGAGGGCGAGGTCCGCAGCGAAGACGCCGACCTGCAGCTCAACGGGACGGTGGTGGCGGGCCGCGCGGGGGCCGCGGTGGCCGGGCTCGCCGACCAGGACGGCGACGGCATGGACGACCTGCTGGTGGGCGCGCCGGGCACCAGCGCCGGGCGCGGGCGGGCCTACCTGCTCTGCGACCCCTTGCGGAAGACCGACCTGTGGGGCGCCGCGGCCACGGTGGAGGGCGAGGCCCCCGGCGACCACCTCGGCGAGACGCTCGCCGCCATCGGTGATCTCAGCGGGGACGGAGAGGCCAGCTTCGCGGTGGGCGCCCCGCAGGTCGGGGAGGGCGCGGGCGCGGTCTGGATCTTCAGCGGCGGCCTCGCCGGTGCGGTGCCCCTGAGCGCGGCCCGGGCGACGCTGAGCGGGGCGACAGCCGGCGACGCGGTGGGCAGCAGCCTCGCGGGGGTCGGCGACGTCGACGGCGACGGGCACGATGATCTGCTCATCGGCGCCCCAGGCCGGGAGGGCGACCGCAGCACCGAGGTGGACCTCGGGGCGGCCTACTTCTTCTCCGGGATCAGCCTGTAGGGCCGCTCACTTGCGCTTCTTGAGCTTCTCACGGGCGTCTTTGGCGGCCGGGGAGTCGGGCCACAGGCGCTCGACCTCTTCGTAGAACAGCTTGGCGTTGTCCTTCTGGCCTTGGGCGTCGAAGGCCTCGCCTTGGCGCAGCATGGCCCAGGGCGCCCACTTGCTCTTCTTGTGCTTGTCGATGACGAGCTGGAAGCGCAGAACGGCCTGGGGGTAGCTCTTCTCGTTGTAGGCGACCTCGCCGAGGCGGTAGCGGGCCTCGACGGCCTTCTCGTGGTTGGGGTGAAGCTCGAGCAGGCGGTTGAGGACGGACTCGGCGGCGGCGTTGCGGCCGGCCTTGAGGTGGTCGGTGGCGAGCTTCATGAGCTCCACCGGATCTTTGACCTCGGTGGCGCCCTCGGCCGGAGCCGCGCCGCCGCCCGCGGGCTTCTCGGTGACCGTCGCGGCGCCGCCGCCCGTGCCGGTGCCGGAGGCGCCGCTCCCCTCGGCGGGCTTGGCGCCCATGGCCGGCGGCGGGGGCGCCTTGAGGCCGAGGTTCTTCTCGAGCTGGGCGGCGCGGCTGTCCAGCCACTCAATGCGGAAAGCAGCGTCCTCGAGGACCTTCTGCTCCTCAGCGGTCGTGCGGTCGGTGGCGAACTTGAGCTCCTCGTAGGCGCCGCGCAGCCGGCTGACCTCGCCGCGCACCTGCTCGAGGGTCTCCATCTGCATCACGTCTTGCTGACCGCGGACCTGGGTGATCTCGTCGATCTGCCCGAGCTTGCCGTCGATCTTATCGACCTGCTGCTCGAGGTTGTCGATGCGGGCGGTGGTGAGCTTCATCTGCCGCTTGTACTGCTCGGTGGCCGACTGGCCGGTGCGATCCAACACGCAGGCAGGCAGGAGCAGGGCAGCGGCGAGGAGCGGGCCGAAGCGACGGGGCGAGATCATGGCGGTGGGCTCCTTCAGCGCGAGACGCGCAGCTCGACGCGGCGGTTGCGGGCCCAGGCGGACTCGGAGTGCCCGCGATCGACCGGGCGCTCTTCGCCGAAGGACACCGTGCGGAGGCGGCTCGGCGGCACGCCCTGGGCGGTGAGCCAGCGCTGCACGGCCTCGGCCCGCTTCTGGCCCAGGGCGAGGTTGTAGTCGGTGGTGCCCCGCTCATCGCAGTGGCCCTCGACCCGCACGCTGCCCGAGCCGGCGGTGAAGCAGGCCACGGCGTTGTTGAGGCTGGCCATCGACAAGGTGTTGATGGCGTAGGAGTCAAAGTCGAAGGCGACGGTGATGGCGTCGCAGTTGACGCCGGGGGGCACGGTGGGCCCGCCGGAGCCATCGCTGCCGCTGCCGCTGCCGAAGTCACCGTCGTTGCCCGCGCCCACCCGCACGATGAGGGCGCCGCGCAGGGTGTGGCTGGCCCCGTCGGGGTTGCGGACCCGGACGTCATAGGCGCCCGTCTCCAGCGGCGGAACAGTGATGCTGACGGTGTTCTCGTCCGAACGGGAGACGCTGGCGATGCGGGTGTCGCCGACGTAGGCCTCGATGCCCTCGGCGAAGCCGCTGCCGAACAGGCTGGCCTGGAACTGCCGCCCCGGCTCCACCCGGTCCGGGTCGATGCTGATGACCTGGAGGGTGCTCTCGACGCCGGCGCCGGTGCCGGTGCCCTCGCCGTTGCCCGCGCCGTTCTCGTCGGTGTCTTTGTTTTTCTTGTCGCCGCAGGAGCTCGCCATCACCACAGGGGCCAGGGCGAGGCAGAGGGCGAAGGAGAGTGCAGAAGGCCGGCTGCGCATGGCTTTGGTCCGTAGGCGGAGGGCGGGGCGGGACCGCGCGGGGGGCGCGGCGGAGGGCGCGGCGCAGGGCCGCTCTGGCCACCCGCGGGGGCGCCCGCGCAGAGCGGGCGGGCCAGCGCGCGCGGACCGGGCGGCCCGCGCTCAAAGACCATGGCGCGCCCCTCTGTTACCGGACTTGGCCCTGACCTGTCAAGAGCAGAGGAGAGGTCAAGTCGAGCATCTGCCGGTCGCTCTGCCGCCGACCGCGCCGCGGCCGCCGGGGAGGGGCGGGGAAGCGCCCCCGCTCAGCGGCCCGAAGGCTCGAAGCCGCGGGGCGCCCGGATGCCGGGGTCGAGGTTGGGGGTGGCCTCGGCGCTGGCCGCGCGGCCCTGGGCGGCGCCTTGGCGGCCCGCTTCGGCGGCGCCGTTGTCGGCGCTGCTGGTGCCAGGGCTGAGATCACTGGACTGCGCGCCATTCCCACGCGCGCCGGACTGGGCCGCGCCCGCCGCTGCCCCGGCCGCGCCGCCCTGTTGGGCCCCGCTGACCGCCGCGCCGGCGGCGCCGCCGCTGGCCGCCGGCCGCAGGTCTTGGCTGGTGGCGCCGTTCTGGACGTGGGTGGGGGCCGAGACCGGGGCGGCGCGCAGGTCGCCCGCCGCCGCGCCGGTGGGCCGGGCGCCGAGCTGGGGCCCGCCGCCGCCGCCGCGCAGATCACCGGCCTGCGCGCCAGCGGGCGCCGGGGCGCTCGGCACCGCGCCGCCGAGCTGCGCGCCCTGCTGGGCAG
>CANHON010000105.1 GCA_947462115.1 Deltaproteobacteria bacterium
CGTGGTGCTCAAGTCCACCGAGGGCATGTGGAGCGAGGTGTCGGGGCCGGTGGCCGAGTCCGGGCTGACGGCCTTCTTGCACGTGCACGCCCTCGATCTCGACAGCAGCGCGCCCCTGGACCTCTACGTGCTGCGGGACACCGGGCCCGGCTTCACCGGCGCGAGCTACGCCATGGGTTCGGGCGGGGGCTTCGGCGCCTTCACCAGCACCGCCGCGGGGCTCGCCGGCTACCACAGCCGCTCGGCCGGGCCGGCCGCCGGCGCCACCGAGCTCGTCGTGGGGGACGCCGCCGCCGGGGCCTGGTGGGCCGGGGTGGGCGCGCCGACCTTGGTGCCCGCGGTGCCCGCCACCACCGGGGTGCTGGGCTTCTTCACCGTCATCGGCGAGCTCGACCGCAGCCCCGGCCTCGACGTGGTGCGCTCCCCGGCGGCGGGAGAGGGCGAGGCCTTCTCGGGCAACGGGCTCGGCGCCTTCCGCGAAGCCGAGCTGCGGCTGCCGGGCGCCTGGCGCGGCGGGGTCAGCGGCGACTTCAACGGCGACGGGCTCGACGACCTCGCCTACACCGGGCCGCTCGCCGGCGGTGATGGCAGCGAGATCACCGTCTGGCGCAACGCCTTCGGTGAGTAGGGTGGCTTAGGCCCGGCGGGGCGCGCCCCCGGGCTGCCCGCTGAGGAGCCCGTGCAGCAGCGGGCCGTGGCCCCGGCCCAGCCCGGCCTCGGTGCCCCCTTGGATGAGCGCGCTGAGCCAGGCGATGGCGCCCCCGACCGCCTCGGGCAGGGCCTCGCCGCGGGCCAGCCGGGCAGCCACGGCCGCGGACAGGGTGCAGCCGGTGCCGTGGGTGTTGGCGGTGCGCACCCGCGGGTGGCTGTGGCGCTGCGGGGCGCTCCCGGGCAGGTAGAGCACGTCCTGGACGGTGTCTTCGTGGCCGTGGCCGTCCTTGAGCAGCAGGGCCACGCCGCGCCGATCGACGAAGGCCTGGGGCGCCGCATCGCCGAGCAGCGCGGCGGACTCCGGCAGGTTGGGCGTCAGCAGGCAGGCGAGGGGGAGGAGCGCGCCGAGCAGGGCCGCCTCGGCCGCGGCGTCGATGAGGCGGTGGCCCGAGGTGGAGATCATCACCGGGTCGAGCACCACCGGAAGGCCCCGGCCGGCGAGCGCGGCGGCGACCGCCTCGGCGATGGGGGCGGTGGCGATCATGCCGATCTTGACCGCGCCCGCCGGGATGTCGTCGAGGGCCGCGGTGATCTGGGCGCCGACAAAGCTCGGATCAACGTGCTGCACGCCATAGACGCCGCGGGTGTCCTGGGCGGTGAGCGCCGTGAGCGCCGCCATGCCGTAGACGCCGTGGCAGAGGAAGGTCTTGAGATCGGCCTGAACCCCGGCGCCGCCCGAGGGATCGCTGCCGGCGACGCTCAGCGCGACCGGCGGCCTCACTCGCAGCCCACGTCGATGCAGGCGTTGGTGAGCATGCCGGCCTCGACGAGCAGCTCGACCTCGTTGGCGCAGTCGAAGCGCCCGCGGGTGGCGACGAGGCGCAGCAGCCAGTTTCCGGCGCCGACCCGCTCGAAAAGGTCGCCGTCGATGTTGGTCTCGCCGAGCTGCGGCGTGCCGCCCACGTCGAGGTTCTCCAGCGTGTACTCGACGAAGGCGATGATCTGGGGGTCGCGCAGGTCCTTGGACTCGTCGGTGAGCAGGCGCCCCTCGATCTGCCCGCTGGCGAGATCATCGTCGTAGGGCTCCAGCTCGTAGCTGTCCACGTCGGACATCGCGAAGCAGAAGGGCAGCGGGCGGTCGCTGCCCTCGTCTTTGCCGCCACAGGCACAGACAACCAGCGGGAGCAGCGGGAGCAGCGGGAGCAGCGGGAGCAGCGGGCGGGCGGGCCAGATCGGGGCGGTGCGGGCGGTCAAGGGGGCTCCTCTCGGGGCCGTCGAGGGTACCACGCCCCCGCTGGGTTAGGGCGCGCCATGCCCGTCGTCCCGCTGACCGCCCCCGCCGGCATCGCCGCCCGCGTCGCCCGCTGGCCCACCGCCGGGCCGCAGGGGCCCATCACGCTGGAGCTCTACCCCACGCTCTCCTGCAACCTCGACTGCGCCTTCTGCGACACCACCGACCGAAAACGCCCGCCCGTCGGTGAGCTCAGCGATGCGCGGCTGCTGTCGCTCATCGACGAGGCGGCCGAGCTCGGCGTGGCGCGGGTCTTCGTGCTCGGCGGCGGCGAGCCCTTGGCCCGGCGGGATCTCGCGCCGGCCCTGCTGCACCGGGTCAAGGCCCGGGGCATGGAGGGGGTGCTCACCACCAACGGCACCTTGCTCAACGCCGAGCTGGCGCGCCGCCTCGTCGAGGACCGGTGGGACGAGGTGCACTTCTCCATCGACGCCGCCGACCCCGAGACCCACGACCGCCTGCGGGGACGGGCCGGGGCCTTCCGGCAAACAGTGCGGAACGCCTGCCGCCTCGGGGCCTGGTCGCGGGCGGCGGGCGGCCACACCAAGCTCGCGCTGCACTTTGTGCTCACCAACCAAAACATGCACAGCCTCGTCGGGATGGTGCGCTTGGCCGAGGCGCTCGGGGCCCATCGCGTGGACTTCGACGCGCTCATCGCCTACACGCCCGAGCAGCGGGCCCTGGCCCTGAGCCCGGCCCAGGCGGCCCAGGTGCCGGCCTTGGCGGCCGAGGCGCTGGCGGCGGCGGAGGCGATCGGCCTCGCCACCACCCTCGGCCACTTCTTGCGCCCCGAGGCCACCGATCGGGGCAACACCGCCGTGCCGGTGCCGGTGGGCCGGGGCCTCGCGGGCGCGCCCTGCCTCAAGGCCTGGCACCACCTCGTTGTGCAGGCCGATGGCCGCATCTCGCCCTGCTGCGTGCTCGCGGGCGAGGGGGGCAGCGTGGCCGACCAGCCGTTGTGGCAGGCTTGGACCGGCGATCCCTTCTTGGAGACCGTGCGGACGCGCATGCTGGCCCAGGCGCCCCTGCCGCGCTGCCGCGAGTGCTCCTGGAACATCCTGAGCCACGAAGCGGCGATCCGGGCCGCCCTGCCCGCCGAGGAGTCTTGATGGGCGTCAACGTCAACTTGGAGCTCACCGATCGCTGCAACATCCGCTGCCGGATGTGCAGCCAGTCGATGCGCGAGGAGGCCCACGGGCAGCCCATGCGCCACATGGCCTGGGAGACCTGGCGCGCGGCCTTGGCGGGCCTGCGGAGCATGGGCGAGGAGGTGCACCTCTGCCCGCACTGGCTGGGCGAGCCCACCATCCACCCGCAGTTCGATCGCTTCGTGGAGTACGCCTTTTTCGTCAACGACGACAACCGGCTGTTCCGGTCGTTCAAGCTGCACACCAACGGCGTGGTCTTCGGGGAGGAGCGGGCCCGGCTGCTCATCCGCCTGGCCAACCAGCCGGGGCAGCGACTGGACACCTTCAATTTCATCCACTTCAGCATCGACGCCCACAGCGCCGAGGCCTACCGCTTGGTGAAGGGGGCCGACAAGCGCGACCAGGTGTACCGAAACGTCGAGCGCTTCCTGCAGATCCGCGCAGAGATGGGGATGGAGCGGCCCTTTGTGACGCTGGCCT
Organism: Deltaproteobacteria bacterium; assembly: GCA_947462115.1. Taxonomy (GTDB): domain Bacteria; phylum Myxococcota_A; class UBA796; order UBA796; family UBA2385; genus JAEUKK01. Next base: position 3,571 of record CANHON010000105.1, read on the forward strand.
ATGTGGTGCAGCCGGGCAACGCCGAAGAGGCCGGGGCCTTCTTGGCGCACTGGCGCGCCGCGCTGTCGGCGCTCGGGCGGCCGCTGCGGGCCACGGTGGACTGGCCGGACCAGGCGGCCGACACCGTCTACCTCCGCCCGCTCAATTGTGGCGAACAAGCCGAGGCTGACCGCCTTCACGCCGAGGTGTGCCGGGCGCTGGGCCTGACGACGGCGGCGGGGGATCGGCTGCGGGGCGCCGAGAGCTTCTGAGCGCAGGGGCCTGCGGTCGCTCCCGGCGTCGCCTTGCGCTATAATGGCGCGCTCCCTGGAGGCGCCCGTGACCGTTGCACAGCCCAGCAAGACCGCTCTCCGCGCCCTGCGCTCCCTGTTGGCCCCCTCGCTGCTGCTTGGCTTGGGCGTGGGCTGCGGGGACGGCCTCATCGACACCAAGTTCGACGAGGACGCGGCGGGCATCGATGGCGTCCCCAACGTCTTTGTGGACGCGACGGTCATCGACTTCGGCCGGGTGCCCCGCGGGGTCAGCGCCCCGGCGCCGCTCAACGTGGCCAACACCGGCACCGGCACCCTCACGGTGCTCGACCTGACCTTCACCGGCGCGGAGTTCTCGGCCTCCGGCGGCGCGGGCATCACGGTCTCCCCCGGCGCCTCCATCGCCCTGTCCTTGCGCTACCTGCCGGTGGACTTCGAGGACGACGTCGGCGAGCTCGTCGTCACCACCGATGACCCCGACGAGCCCACCTTCACGGTCAGCCTGCGCGGCGCGGTGGTCGTGGACGGCGACGGCGACGGCTTCGCCAGCCGAGACGCCGGGGGCGACGACTGCGACGACGAAGATCCGCTGTTCTACCCGGGCGCGCCGGACGACTGGTACGACGGCCGCGACACCAACTGCGACGGCCTCGACGACTTCGACCAGGACGGCGATGGCTTCCAGACCGCCGCCTTCAACCCCGAGGGCGGGACCGGCGGCGGCGACTGCCAGGACGCCAACCCGGACATGTTCCCCGGCGCCGCCGACAGCTGGTACGACGGGGTCGACTCCGACTGCGACGGGAGCAACGACTATGACGCCGATGGCGACGGCTACGGCTCGGCGGCCATGGGCGTGGGCTCGGACTGCGACGACGGCCTGTTCACCGTCAACCCCGACGGGATTGAGCGCCTCAACGGCCTGGACGACGACTGCGACGGCAACGTCGACTCGCCGGTCGATGGGACGATCGCGGACCTGGAGTTCTACGGCGTGCAGTCCAACGACGCCGCCGGCTGGCAGATCACCACCGGCGACCTCGACGGCGACGGCACCGCCGAGCTGGTGGTCGGCGCCCCGCTGACCGCCGCCGGCCGCGGCGCGGTGTCGATCTTCACCGCCCAGCGCCTGCCCGCCGATGGCTCGGACATGCAGGACGCCTTCAACTACATCCCCGGCGACGGCACCGCCGACCGCCTGGGCTGGGACGTGTCGATCTTCGACAACGCCGGCCTCGACGAGCAGAGCTACCTCGCCATCGGCGCGCCCTACATCAACGCCCAGTACGGCCGCATCTACGTGTTGTCGGGCTACGACGCCCGCTATGGCGCGAGCCTGAGCAGCGCGGCGCTGCGCCTCGAGGGCACCGGCGGCTCCAACGGCTACTGGGTCGGCCGCGGCATCAGCCAAGGCGTCGAGCTGGACGGCGATGGTATCGAGGACATGCTCGGCTGGTACCAGACCACCACCTCCACGGTCTTCCAGCCCCACGTCTTCTTGCTGTACGGCGACCGCTGGAGCACCAGCAGCGCCACCACCCTGACCCTCGCCTCGGTGGACGCCCGCTGGGCGACGGACGGCGGCAACTCCAGCGCCTACAGCGTGCTGATGGACAAGAACTTCGGCATGGGCGGTGACTTCGACGGCGACGGCCTCATCGACTGGCTGCACTGCGACAACCTCAGCGACGGCGGCGGCACCGACGGCGGCACCGTCTGGGCCCTGTGGGGCAGCACCACCCGCTACAGCAGCCCCTCGGCCACCAGCTTCAGCAGCACGGCCAGCCGGGTGGTCTCGGGCCTCGTCTCGGCGCAGTTCGCCAACCTGTGCACCGTCGGCGACGACATGGACGGCGACGGCGACAACGAGATCTGGACCTACAGCACCAGCACCGGCGAGCTCGCGATGTACGCCGGCGGCGCGGGGCTGCGCAGCGCGGCCCTGTCGGCCACCACCGACCCCATCGCCACCTACGACTTCGGCGTCGGGGCGACCCCGCCCAAGTCGCTGCGCCTGATCCACGACGTGGACGGGGATGGCGTGCGGGACGTCGCTTTCGGCGCCTCCAACGGCACCGGCGGCGACCTCTACATCTTCGATGGCGCGGCCGAGGGCGACTTCGACGGCGACGAGGCCATGGCCTGGCTCGAGGGCAGCGGCGACGCCGACCTGCCGGCCTTCCAGGTCGAGCTCGGCGGCACCATCGCCAAGCGCTCGGCCGACCTCAACCGCGACGGCAAGCTCGACCTCATCCTCGGCGACGCCGGCTACGGCATCAACACCACGCTCATCACCCGCGGCGCGGTCTTCGTGAACTACGGCCAGTGAGCGGCCTCAGCGCAGCGACCACAGCAGCGCGGGGTCGATGAGCCAGCGGCGGGCCAGCTCGTCGCCGTGCAGCAGGTAGACCACCGCGCCCAAGGCCAAGAAGGGGCCGAAGGGCAGGGCGGTCTGCATGCCCACGCCCTTGCCCCGGCGCAGCACCAGCAGGGCCATGCCCACGGCGCTCGCCGCGGTTGCAGCCACGAAGATGACGATGGGCAGCGCCGGCACCGGCCCCAAGAAGGCGCCGATCATCCCGAGCATCTTGGGGTCGCCCCAGCCCATGCCCTGCCGCCTCCGCACGAGGTAGTACAGGCCCATGATCGCGATGAGCGCGCCGCCCCCGAACAGGGCGCCGAGCGCGCTCGCCCGCCAGCCGATGGCGCCCTCCCAGCCCAGCCACTCCAGCAGCGCCATGGCGGCGAAGGCGAAAGGGATGGCGTAGACGCTCATCTCGTCGGGGATGATGTAGTGGCGCAGGTCGATGAAGGTGATGGCGATGAGCATCGCCACGAACACGAGGTGCACCACGAAGGCGGCGCCGTGGGCCAGATCGAGGGCGCTCGGGTCGGGCAGCAGGCGGATGTAGAGGGCGGCCCCGAGCACGCCGGTGAGCAGCTCGATGGTCGGGTAGAGCGAGCTGATCGGCGCCGCGCAGCTGCGGCAGCGGCCGCGCAGCAGCAGCCAGGACACCACCGGGATGTTGTCGCGGGGCGCGATGGGCGTGGAGCAGCGCGGGCAGGCCGAGGGCGGGCTCACGACGCTGCGGTCCTCCGGCAGGCGGGAGATGACCACGTTGAGGAAGCTGCCGATGATCAGGCCGAGCGCAGCCCCAAAGCCGAGGTACAAGCGCCAGATCTGCCAGCCGAGCTCGCCGCTGAGGCCGAGGGTGAGGGGCTCGCCGCTCATCGGGGGGCCTGCGCCAGCGCGTCGGCGGCGTCGATCAAGCTGAGGATGACGTGCTCCACGTCGGCTTCGGTCATGTCTTCTCGGCAGGGCACGGCGAGGGCCTCGCGGCAGAAGGCCTCGGCCTCGGGGCAGGGGCGGAGGCGGGCGCGGCCCTGGAGGGCGGGCTCGGCGCCGAGGCTTCGGGGATAATAGCGGGCGCTGCCCACCCCGCGGGCGGCGAGGCGGTCGTGCAGCGCGGCGGGGCGCGGGTGGCGCAGGCAGAGCAGGGCCACGTTCCCGGTGGGCCCGCCCGGCGGCAGCACGAAGCGCAGGCGGCCCCGGAGCGCGCCCACGATGCGGGCGGCGGTGCGCTGGCGGGCGGCGACCCGGGCGGGGAGGCTGTCGAGCTCGACCCGGAGCACGGCGGCGCTGAGCTCGCTGAGCCGGGCGTTCCCGCCGATCCAGCCCTCGACCGCCTCGTGGGCGCCGGTGGGGCCCCGCCCGTGGTGGCCGAGGCGCACGACGCGCTGCTGGTCGTCAATGTCGCGGCAGAGCACCGCGCCGCCGTCGCCCGGGGCCCCGAGCACCTTGGTGGGGTAGAAGCTCAAGGCGCCGAAGCGCCCGCCGCCGAGGCTGGGCCCGCTGCCGGCGGCCTGGGCGAGGTCGTCCACCACCTGCAGGGCCGGGTAGGCGCCGCGCAGGCTCGGGGTCGCGCCGGCGTCGAGGCCGAACAGGTGCACCGGCACGGCGGCCCGCACCTGAGGGCCCATGGCGAGGATGGCGTCCTGCTCGTCCATCAGGGGCAGATCGGCGCGCACATCGACCATCACCGGCCGGGCCCCGAGGCGCAGCACCGCGCCGGCGGTGGCGAAGAAGCTGACGGCCGGCACCAGCACCTCGTCGCCGGGCTGCAGGCCCAGCGCCATCAAGGCGAGGCTCAGGGCCTCGGTGCCGCTGCTCACGCCCACCGCGAAGGGCCAGCCCATCGCGTCGGCCAGGGCGGCCTCGAAGGCGTCGCGCTCGGGGCCGCCCACGTAGCGGCCGCTGCGGAGGGCGCGCAGGGCGGCGGCCTCGCGGGCCGGGGCGTCGGCGGCGTGGCGGGCCGCGGGGCTGTGCAAGGGGACGGCGCGGGGCGCGGCGCTCATCGGCCGGGGCCAGCGGCAGGCGACGGGCTCACTTCACGTCCTTCTTTTGGAAAACGGCGGCTGCGGCGGCCAAGACGGCGGCGGTGTAGCCGAGGCCGTAGGTCAGGGCCGGCCAGATGCGGTCGGTGGGCACCGGCCGGTGGTGCACGGCCCAGGGGCGGATGTCCATCAGCTCAAAGTTGGGCAGGACCCAGTACAATGCGCGGGCGATGGCCTGCACCGCCGGGGAGCTCGCCTGGCTGCCGTAGACCCAGATGTCGTCGGCGAGGTGGCCGATGACGAAGACGGCCAGCGTGAAGGCGGTGGCGGTCATGGGGTTGGAGTAGCTCGAAAATAGCGTAGCCCAGGCCGTCAGCAGGCCGAGCTGCAGCATCAGCAGCCCCATGCTCACGAAGACCACCGGCTCGGGCGCCCCCTGCTGGGCGATCATCAGGCCGGTGTAGACCACGCAGAGGATGGCGACCTCGGCGCTCAGGGTGAGCATCAGGCCGAGGTACTTGCCGAGCACGAACATCCACCGGGGGATCGGCTTGCTGATCACCGTGTAGATCGTGCGCTGGTCGAGCTCCTTCCAGACGAGGGACACGCCGAGGAACATGGCGATGATGTTGGCGAACAGGTCGACCGCGCCCTGGGCCACGCTGCGCACCACCTTGTCCTGGTCGCCGATGGTGACCTCGGACAGGGCGAGCGAGAGCAAAATGACGCCCACGCCGAAGAACAGGATGCTGTAGAGCACCCGGTCGCGCACGGCTTCGCGGAAGGTGTTGAGCGCGATGGCCCACAAGCGGCTCATGGGCGGCCCCCTCGGGCGGCGCCGCCGGCCCGCTCGATCTCCGAGAGCAACAGGTCCTCCAAGCTGCCGCGCAGCGGGGTCAAGGCGAGGAGACGGCAGCCGGCCGCGGCGACGGCGGCCGCCGCCCGATCGGCGTCGTCGTGGTCGAGGCGCAGCAGGGCCCGCTGGTCCGGCTGGTGGCGCAGCGCCCCGCCGAGGATGGCCTCCATCGCCGCATCGTCGGCCGGGGTGTGGCCGGGCGGCAAGCGCAGGGCGATCTCGAGCCCGCGGGAGACCTGGCCGAGCAGCGTCGGCACCGAGCCTTGGCTGCGCAGCTCGCCGCCGATGAGGATGGCGACGGCGTCCGACATGGTCTCGACGTCGTGGAGGATGTGGCTGCTAAAAAACACGGTGCGGCCGGCGGCGCGCTCCTCGAGGATGAGGTCCCGCACCAGCGCGCGGCCCAGCGGGTCGAGGCCGCTCATCGGCTCGTCGAGGACGACGAGCTGCGGGTCATTGATGAGGGCTTGGCAGATGCCCACCCGCTGCAGCATGCCCTTGCTGTAGCCGCGCAGGGGCTGGTCGGCGGCCCGGCTCATGTCCACCCGCTCGAGCAGGGCCCGGGCCCGCTGGCTGCGCGTGGGCTCCGGCACCTCGCAGAGCCGGCCGTAGAAGTCGAGCAGCTCGGCGCCGGTGAGGTGCGGGTAGAAGTAGGGGCGCTCCGGCATGAAGCCGACGCTGCGGCGGGACTCGGGGTCGCGGTGGTCCTTGCCCATGAGCGTGGCGCTGCCGCTGGTGGCGGCGTGGATGCCCATCAAGATCTTGATCGTGGTGGTTTTTCCAGCGCCGTTGGGGCCGATGAAGCCGAAGACCTGGCCGCGCTCCACCCGGAGGTCCAGCGGGCGCAGGCCGATGTGCGGGCGCATCCAAAAGCCGGTGCGGTAGACCTTGGACAGGCCCTCGGTGTGGATGGTGGGGACGTCGCTCATCCGTGCGCTGCTCCTGTCGGCCGGCGGCCCCTAACGCGCCGGCTTGGCCGAGCGGGCCCGCGCGGCCTGGAGCCACTCGGCCACCTTCGGCTCGGGGTAGGCGCCGGCGCTCTGCCAGTTGCAGCGGGTGCAGAGGGGCCCGCTGTCCTCGAAGCGGCCCTCCACCTGCGCGAGCCGCCAGCGCTGCATGGTCTCGCCGCCCCACAGCGCCGCGAGGGGCTGCTCGGTGAGGTTGCCGATCACGTTCTCGAGGTGCTCGTCGAGGCAGCAGGTGGTGACCCGGCCATCGACCTGCACCATCGGCGTGCTCCAGAGGCCTGCGCAAGGGGGGCGTTTGGACATGGGCAGATCCTATCCGGGCCCGTCGTCCTCGTCGGCCTCGCCCCCGTCATCGGCCGCGGCGGTCGGCGGGCGGGCCTCGGCGGTGGGCAGCCAGGCGCCCCCGCGCAGCCGCTCGTGGGGCGCGTAGCCGGCCTTGTAGACGAGGTGGCGGCAGTCTTCGACGTAGAGGCCGAGGTAGAGGTGCCGGCCGCCGTTGGCGCGCAGCCAGGCGATCTCCATCAGCACGCTAAAGACGCCGAGGCTGCGGCGGTGCTCGTCGGGGTCGAAGAAAAAGTAGACCGAGCTCGCGTCCCGCTGCCCGAGATCAACGATGCCGACGCCGATCATGCGGCCCTGCACCCGGTAGATCATCTCGATGGTGTCGGTGCAGGAGTGCACGAACCAGCCCTCGTAGCCGGTGCGGTTCATCGGGACTTCGCTGCGATCGAGGCCGCGCTCGCTTTTGTGGCGCTGGTAGAGCGCGAGCTTCTCGTCGCTGTAGGTGGCGGGGCCGGCCTCCACGGTGATGTCTTTGTTCTTGTTGAGGATGCGGCGTTGGGCGCGGGTGGGCACGAAGCCCGCCACCGGCACGCGGATGGGCTCGCAGGCGGTACATTCGGGGCAGGTGGTGCGGTAGAGCATGCGGCCCACCCGGCGGTCGCCGAGGGCGAGCAGCTCGTCGAAGCGCTCGCCGGGCACCTGCCGGAGCTGCCAGCGCATCGGCAGGCGGGCCCGCGCGCCCTCGATGTAGGGGCAGGCCTCCAGCTCGTCCTGGATGATCTTCTCGCGGGTGCGCATGCGGTGCCTTCGGAGCGGGGCGGCGCGCGGCGGCGGCGGGCCAGCGCAGGCCCGGATCACCCGTCTGCAGGCCGATGGCAAGCGGGCGGCGCGCGGCCGGGGCCGCCTGTGCGATGCTCGGCCGGTCGGGGCGCCGTGGGTGGGCGCCCGCGGGGGGCGCATGGCGGCGGCAGAGGCGGGCAGCGTTCGGGTGAGCCTGGAGCGGCACGGCGGGGCGGCCATCGGCGTGCTGTGCCTGTGCCGGCCGTCGCGGGCCAACGCCTACACCCCGGCCATGCTCGAGGCCCTGCTGCTGGGCTTCACGGAGCTCTCGGGGCAGGCGCGGGCGCTGGTCATCGAGAGCGAGGGCGCGGGCGCCTTCTGCGCCGGGGCCGACCGGGCGGGCCTCGCCGCGGCCAGCCCCCTCGACGCGCTGAGCTTGCTGAGCCAGCGGGTGTTCTCGGCGATCGCCGACGGCCCGCTGCCGGTGGTGGCGGCGGTGCAGGGGCCGGCGGTGGCGGGCGGCTGTGAGCTGGCCTTGGCGGCGGACCTTCGGGTGGCAGGCCCCAGCGCCCGCTTCTCCTTGCCCGAGACGGCGCTGGGGCTCCTCCCGGCGGCGGGCGGCACCCACCGGCTGGCCCGCCTCGTCGGCGGGGCGGTGGCGCGCGAGCTCATCCTGTTCGGCGGTCAGCTGTCGGCGGAGCGGGCGCTCGGCTTGGGCCTCGTGGCCGAGCTGCACGCCGATCCCCGCGCGCGGGCCCGGGCCTGGGCGGCGGGCGCGGCGGCCCGCGACCCGGTGGCCCTGCGGCTGGCCAAGGGCCTGCTGCGCGATCCCTTGGAGCAAGCCGGCCTCAGCGCCGAGCGCACCGCCGAGGCCCTGCTCTACGCCCTCCGACCGCCGGCCCAGCCATGACCGCCCGCATGGGGGGCGTCGGCCGCCGGCGGGGCTATGAGGGGCCGAGGCGCCGCTGCGCCGGGGAGGTCCGATGAGCGCCGCGCACCCGAGGCTGCTGTCGGTGGGCACCGCCAACCCGCCCGATCGCTACACCCAGGCCGAGGTGCTCGATCGGTTCCGTGTGGTGAACCCCGGCGTTCGACGGGTGTTTTTGTCGCCCCACGTCCAGACGCGCCACCTCTACCTGCCCGAGCCGGACGCCGAGGGCCGCCCCAACGAGCCGCAGGGGGCCCTGCTCCGCAAGCACCGCAAGGGCGCGCTGGAGCTCGGGGCGCTGGCGGTGGAGCGGGCGCTGGCGCCGCTCGGCCTCCACCCCGCCGACGTCGGCTACCTCTGCTGCGTGTCCTCCACCGGCTTCATGCTGCCGGGCATCTCGGCGATGCTCTGCAAGCACCTCGGTTTTCTGCCGAGCACCCACCGGCTCGACGTGGTGGGCATGGGCTGCAACGCCGGCCTCAACGGGCTCAACCCGGTGGTGCAGTGGGCCGCCACCCACCCCGGCCGGCCGGCGCTGATGGTCTGCGCCGAGATCA
>CANHON010000106.1 GCA_947462115.1 Deltaproteobacteria bacterium
AGCCGTCATGTTCACGTCGATCCATGCGCCACGACCGGTGCCCGCGCGGGCGTAGAGCGCGGCGCTGATCTGCAGCGCGGCCATCAGGGCGCCCCCCGCGAGATCCGCCACCTGCACCGCGGGGACCGCCGGCGCGCCCCCGACCGGGGCCCCCAGCGCGAGGTGACCGGCCAAGCCGACATAGCCGAGATCATGCCCAGGTGCGTGCTTCAGCGGCCCAGTCTGCCCAAAGCCGCTGATGCTCGCGAGGATCAGCCGGGGGTGCCGGGCGCAGAGCTCGGCGGGATCGAGGCCCAGCCGCGCCATGGCGCCAGGCCGAAAACCCTCGATCAGCACGTCGGCGTCGTTGATCAGGCCCTCCAGCAGCGCCCGATCGGCCGGCGCGCGGAGCTGCAGGGTCACCGAGTGAACCCCAGCGTTGATCGCGGAGAACCACGCGCCGACGCCATCGTCTCCGGCGGGCGGCAGGTGGCGGAGCGGGTCGCCGGCGCCGGGCTCCTCCACCTTGACGACCGTGGCCCCGAGGCCCCGAAGGTACCAGCTGCACATCGGCCCCGGCAGCAGCCGGGACAGGTCGAGCACCCGAAGGCCAGCGAGGGGCAGCATCCGGCAGACTCCGTGGGGTTTAAGCCCTAGGCCGTTCGGGCGGCCAACAGCGGCCGGAGCCGCAGCAGCAGGCCCACGTCGCCCTCGATCGCCAAGCGGCCGTCCAGGTAGGCCCGGGTCGCGGCCCAGGAGCCGATGATGATCCGAGAGAATTCATCGCTGGAGCAGCGCACCAAGCAGTCTTTGGGGCCGGTGCAGCCGACCTCGACGAAGGTGCGGCCGCCCTCGGCGCGGAGCTGCCAAGCCCCCCCCTCGACGAGCTCGAAGCCGACCACAACGCCGTCCGGGAGGGCGTCCACGACGCCCAGCAGCCGGTTGGGCAGCTCCGTCTCAAAAAAGGCACGCGGATCCAATAGACAACCCCCAAAGGCCGGCCGGCGACGGCGACCGCCCCTTTTGGTTACCGGAGCGGACCCGGCGCCGTCAACTGGTGCGGGCCAGCCGCGCCGCGCCAGCCGCCCCAGCACACCGCCCACGGCGAGCCCGCCCGCCCGGCGGCCGCCTGACCCGAGCGGGCCCCCCGGCGCGGGCCCCGATCGGATAGCCGCCGCCTTGAAGCGAGGTCCGCATGCAGCGCCCCAACCGCCCCCGCCCGCTGTTCATCATCTCCGACGGGACCGGCGACACCGCCGAGAAGGTCGTGCGCGCGGGCCTGCTGCAGTTCTCTGGCTACTTTGTGCACCTGCAGGTCTTCCCCAACGTCACCGAGCCCGAGCAGCTCGGCCGGCTCATGCAGCAGGCGGCCAAAGCCGACGCGCTGATCGTGACCACCCTGGTGCGGCCCGCGATGCGCCTCGCCGCCCAGGAGCTGGCCGCCGAGCACCGCGTTCGGCTGACGGATCTCATGGGCAACGTGCTGTCGCAGCTCGGCCACTTCCTCGGCGTGCAGCCCGAGGGCATCCCCGGCCGCATGCACCAGGCCGACGAGGAGTACTTCCGCCGGATCGAGGCCGTTGAATTCACCGTCAAGGCCGACGATGGCAAAGAGCCGCGGCTGCTGCACGAGGCGGACATCGTGCTCGTCGGGGTCAGCCGCACCTCCAAGACGCCGCTGTCGGTGTTCTTGGCCCACAAGGGCTTCAAGGTCAGCAACGTGCCGGTGGTCCTCGACCGCCCCTTGCCGCGCGTGGTCCACGATCTCGATCAGCGGCGCATCTTCGGCCTCACCATCGACCCCCAGAGCCTGCACGACATCCGCAAAAGCCGGGTGCTCACCATCGGCGTGCCCGGCCGCACCAACTATGACGACATGGACTACATCCTCGCCGAGCTGGACTGGTCCGAAGAGCTGTTCCGCCAGCACCCGAGCTGGCCGGTGATCGACGTGACCCGAAAGGCAGTGGAGGAGACGGCCGCGCTGATCATCGGCGTTCTCAGCGAGCGGGGCCTCGGCCACAGCGTCGGCGAGGTCGGGCAGCTGTGAGCGACGCGCGTTCGTCCGCGGCGCCCGTCGCGGGACGCCCTTCCCTGGAGCGCCCTTGATCGGCAGCGTCGTCGACAAGTACGAGGTGCTGCAGAAGATCGGCGAGGGCGGCATGGCCACGGTGTACCGGGGCCGGCACACCTCGCTCGGTCGGGACGTGGCGATCAAGGTGCTCCACCCGCACCTGAGCAGCTCCGCCCGCAACCGCGAGCGCTTCGCCCGCGAGGCCCGGGCCATCGCCCACCTCGATCATGACGGCGTGCTCAAGATCTTCGACTACTCTGGCCAGGAGGCCGACGACTGCTACATCGTCACCGAGCTGGTCGATGGCGCGACCCTGCAGGCCCTCATCAGCGAGCACGGGCGGCTCCCCAGCGAGCTCGTGCTGCTCATCGCCCACCAGCTCGTGCCGGCCTTGGGCTACGCCCACAGCCTCGGCATCGTGCACCGCGATCTCAAGCCCGAGAACGTGATGGTCCGCAAGGACGGCGCGGTCAAGCTGATGGACTTCGGCATCGCGCGCTTCCTCGACGAGGTCAACCTCACGATGACCGGCGCCCTGGTGGGCAGCCCGGCCTACATGAGCCCCGAGCAGGCCCTCGAGCGCACCGTCGACCCGCGCTCCGACCTGTTCTCCTTGGGCACCCTGTTGTTTCACGCGGTGACGGGCCAGCTCCCCTTCTCGGGCAACAACCCGAGCCTCATCCTGCGGAACATCATCGAGGGGCGCCGCCCGGAGGTGCTCGAGGTCGCGCCCGACGCCAATGGCAGCCTCGCGGAGCTCATCGAGCGGCTGATGCAGACCGAGGTGGGCGACCGCCCCGCCACCGCCGAGCAGGCCCTGGTGGAGGTGGAGGCCGCCCTGGCCTCGGTGGAGGTTCGGCCCGAGGACCCCGCTTGGTCGGTGCAGCGCTGGCTGCTCGATCCCGTTGGCTGGGCGGCCCACGCCCACGAGGCCCTCCGCGGCGTGCTGCTGCGGCGCGGCAAGGAGCGCCTCGCCGCCAACGACCACCTCGGCGCGCTGCGGGTGTTCAACCGCCTGCTGTCGATCGACGAAGACAACGCCGAGGTGCTCACCCTCGTCCAGGGCATGCACACCGCCGGCAAGCCAGAGCGGCCGCGCCGGAGCGCCGCGCCCTGGGTGGCGGCCGCCTTGGCGCTCGGGCTGGGAACGACCCTGGGGTGGTTATTTTGGCCCGACCCTCCGCCGATTCAGCCGGTGGAGGTCGGCGAGAGCCCGGCGCCCGAGCCGGAGGTCCCGCCGGCGCCCGAGGCCGCTCCCGCCGCCGAGCAGCTCGGCCCCGCGCCCACCCCAGGCCCGTCGCCCGAGCCGCGCCCCCCGAAGGTCTCGCCCGTTTATCGCCAGTCCCCGCCGCGCACGCCCCCGCCGCCGGGCCCGGACGGAAAGCCGGTGGAGCCCGGCCGCATCACGGTGGTGGTGCCCGGCTCCTGGGGCCACATCTACGTAGACAACAAGCTGATGGGCCGAACCGGCGAGGTCGGCGTGATGGAGGTCAGCCCCGGCCGCCACACCCTGCGGGTCGAGAACGACCTGTCCTTACCCTGGGACCGCCCCTTCGACGTGGCGCCGGGCGAGCGGCTCGACTTCTCGCCCCCGCTGGTGCCCAAGCCAGCCACGGCCGAGCTCCCGCCGGGGATTGACGGCGCCTGCGTCGTTCACCTCGATGGGGTGAGCCGAGGGGCGGTCAGCGCGCTGGGCGGGGCGGTGTCCATCCGCGATCCGCGGAGCGCCCACACCATTGAGCTGCGCTGCCCCGAGGCCGAGCCCCTGAGCGCGCGCATCGATCCGGTGCGGCCGGGCTCGGTGTTCATGCTCTCGCTCCGTTAGTCGGGCGCGACCAGCCCCCGCGCGGGCCCGAGGAGCGCGCCGACCATGACAGCCATGTCACGAACCGACGCAGCCGGGCCGATGGGGCGCGCTCCGATCCGCGTCCAGCGCGCTGCTCTCGTCGGCTTCAAGGTCTGGCACGCCCTTTGCACATGTGTGGGCCTGAGCGGCTGCCCCTTCGTGCTCCCCCTCATCGAAGAGCAGGAGAACCTGACCCCGGTGATCGTCGAGTCCGATCCAAGGGAGGGCGCCGAGCTGGAGCTCACCATGAACGACACGGTGGTTTTTGTCGTGGCCGAGGACGCCAACGACATCGACCAGGTCACCTTTCTCTGGACGATCGAGCGCAGCGGAGAGCAAGGCAACACCACCCCGATCGTGGACGGCCCGCGGCGCGGCAGCGCGCTCCGGCTGGCCCCCGATCCGCGCTACGACGGGCGCCTCCTCACCGTGCGCGCGACCGACAGCTTCGGCGCGAGCGCTCGGCGCGAGTGGGTGATCCGCGTCCCGGAGGACGCCCGATGATCCAGAGGCACACCCCCCAAAGCGCCCTCCTGGCCGCGATCACCGCGGCGTCGGTCCTCAGCGGCTGCGGCGCCAGCGCCAGCCTCGACAAAGCAGAGGCCGGCGCGGCCAGCGACACCGGCGGCGCGCTCCGGCAGCTCCGCATCGACGTGTACCCGGGCGGAAGCTCCGGCTTGGAGCCGCAGTCCTGGTTCGCCGGGCCGGGCGAGGCCGAGGCCCTGGAGGTCGCCCTGGCCCGAACCACCGTCTACCCCGGCTTCGTGCGCGGCTTTCGGGTGAACCCCTACGCCGACATCGGCGTGCCCGGCGATGAAGACGTGCCCGTGCAGGCGCTGGTCGAGGCCACGGTCACCGACGGCATCTCCGGCGCCCGCCTCGCCACCGACGCCGAGGGGAGCTTCTCCTTGTCCTTGCCCGAGGGCCTGCGGTACCAAGTGGCGATCATCCCGGAAGATCCGTCCCGCCTGCCCTTCCTGGTCCTCCCCACCGCCGACCTCTCGCGGAGCTGGGTCAACGAGATCAACCTCGACTACGGTGTTCCCGTCTATGGCCGGCTGCTGCAGGCCGATGGGAGCCCGCCGCCGGGCTCGGCCACCGTGGCGCTGTTCGACCCGATCAGCGGGGTCATGGGCGCGGCGGTCCCGGTCGACCCCGATGGGTATTACCAAGTGCGCGCCAACCCCGGCGAGGTGAGCCTGATCATCGACGACGACGACGGGACGGGCATCATCCCCCGCCTGGAGGTGGACGTGACGGTGGAGCCGAGCGTGCCCCTCCGCCGCGACGTCACCATCGGCACGGTCACCGCCGCCCGGGTGCGGGGCCAGGTCTTTGATCAGGCCGGCCGCGCCCTCGCCGACGCCGAGCTGCTGTTCCGGGCCCTCGAGCTCGACGGCGTCCCCTACCGCACGGACTTTGTGCGCAGCACCGAGACCGACGGCGGCGGCGTCTTCAACCGCGACCTGGCCTTTGGCACCTGGGAGGTCGAGGTCATCCCGCCCTACGAGTCGGCCGGCAACGCCTCGCCCCAGCGCTTCACGCTGGAGGTCGATCGCGGCGACGTGGTCGTCCCTGACGTCACCTTGGAGCCGCCGACCGCGATCGACGCCACGGTCTACGGCGTCGATGGAGAGCCCCTGCCCGGCGTGATCGTGACCTTCACCGAGGTGGGCTACAAGGCCTGGAGCTGGACGGCCATCAGCGACACCGCCGGGCGCATCGCCCTCGACGTCCCGCGCGGCCCGCTGCAGATCACGCTGAGCCCGCCCAACGGCGACGCCGCCATCACCACCCTGTCGGCGGACGGCGCCGGAGACCTGCCGCGCCTGAGCCTGCGGAGCGGCCAGCCGGTCGATGGCGCGGTCACGGTGGACGATGAGCCGGTCCCCTACGCGCTGGTGGAGGTGCGGGACACCACCGGCGCCCTCCTCGGCACCACCCTCACCGACGGCGGCGGCGCTTTTGAAGTCCTCGTCCGCCCCTGAGCCGCGCCCCGGCGCGCCGCGACCCCACCCGAGGCCGGAGACCTGCGCCCGCAGGGGTCGTCCCCGCGTCCGGTGGGCCCTGGGCCGGTGGGCCTTCGGCCGGTGGGCCCTCGGCGCCCTGCGCGCGGCTTTCGCGATCGGCGCCCTCGGGATCGGCGCCCCCGGGCCTGCCCAGGCCCAAGACAGCCCCGCGCCCGACCCGGCCCCCGACAGCCCCGCGCCGGCCAGCCCGGGCCCGGCCGCGGACGACCAAGCCCGCCTCGACGCCGCCGTCTCGCAGTACCAGCGGGGGCAGCGCGCCGAAGCCCAGGCCGGCCTCGTCGCCCTGGTCCTCGCCGAGGGGGCCACCCGGTCCGCGGTGCGCACCGAGGCCCTCGTCTACCTCGCCGAGGTCCTGTACGTCTCCGGCGAGAAGGAGCGCGCGCAGGTCTTTTTCGAGCAGGTGCTCGACGAGCAGCCCGACTACCGCATCGACCCCTACGTGCACCCCCCGGACGTCTGCGCCTACTTCGACTACGTCCGCGCGCTCAAGGGCGCGGCCCAGCCGCCGCCGCCGCCGCCACCGCTCGCGCCGCCTCGCCGCCCGCTGAGCGTGTTTTCGCCGGTGGCCACCTACCACATCCGCGAAGGCGACCGGGCCAAGGGCTTCGCCTACCAGGCCGGCATCCTCAGCACCGCCACCGCCAGCCTGCTGATGGGCGGGGTGCTGCTGTCCGACCGCCGCTACCTCGGCGGCACCGAGGAGCAGACCCAGCTCGAGGCCCTCAAGCGGGCCCAGATCGGCGTCAGCGTCGCGTGCTGGGGCCTCTACACCCTGAGCGCCGCCGACGCGAACCGGCACTGGCGCAGCACCCAAGTGGGCCTCGGGCCGCGGGGCCTCAGCCTGCGGGGCCGGTTCTAAGGGGGCTCGGCGCGGGCCCTCCGGCGGCGGGTTACGCCCGCGCGTCGTGGCCTCGCCTCAGCGGAGCGCCCCGAGGGAGCTGCGAGATGGCCTACCTGCGCTGTGTCGACCCGATGAAGAAGGCCAGCCGCGACCTGCCGCTGCGCAAGCCGCTGGTCAGCCTCGGGCGCAAGGACGGCACCGACATTCAGCTCGAAGACGCGCTGATCGCCCCCATCCACGCCAATCTGCTCAAGCGGGGCACGGGCTACGCCCTGACGGTGGTCGAGGGGCGCAACGAGGTCTACCTCAACGGCAAGCTGGTCAAGTCCGCCGAGGTCAAGGTCGGGGATCGGCTGCTCATCGGGCGCTTCGAGCTCACGTTGATGGAGGGCGACCCCGAGGCGGCCGCCCCGCCGCCGGATCCCTCCGCGCCGGTGGACGCGATGGCCCGCCTCGTCGAGTTCTCCGCCACGCTCATGCGCGAAGAGGACCCCGAGCGCCTGTTCAAGAAGCTCCTCGAAGCGGTGGTGGACCTCACCCGCGCCGAAAAAGGCTTCGTCATCATCCTCCGCGACGGGGAGCGCCAGCTCGCGGCCTCGCACAACGTCGGCAAAGAGACCCTCGACCTGTCGCGGGTCAGCGACACGATCATCGACCAGGTCATCCAGGACCGCCGCGCTGTCATCGTCAGCGACGCGCTGGCCGACCGCCGCTACGGCCGGGCGCAGAGCGTGGTGGACCTCAAGCTCTCCAGCGTCATGTGCGTGCCCCTGCTGTTCCGAAACGACCTCATCGGCGTGCTCTACCTCGGGAATGACGCCATCACAGGTCTTTTCACCGAGCGGGACCTCGTGCAGCTCCAGGTGTGGGCCAGCCAAGCCAGCCTCGCGGTGCACGCCGCCCTGCTGCTGTCCGAGCTCAAGTCCACCAACCGCAACCTGCGCGAGCAGCTCCGCCGCACCGGCCAGGGGAGCATCGTCGGCAGCAGCCGGCCGATGAAGTCGGTCTTCCGCATGATCAAGAAGATCGCGCCCACTGATCTGAGCGTGCTGGTGCTCGGCGAGACCGGCACCGGCAAGGAGCTGGTCGCCCGCGAGCTGCACCAGCAGGGCGATCGCAGCAAGGCGCCCTTCGTCAGCATCAACTGCGGCGCCATCCCCGAGAACCTCCTCGAGAGCGAGCTGTTCGGCCACAAGAAGGGCAGCTTCACCGGCGCGGTCTCCGACAAGATCGGCAAGTTCGAGGCGGCCAACGGCGGCACCCTGTTCCTCGACGAGATCGGCGAGATGCCGATGAACCTCCAAGTGAAGCTGCTGCGCGTGCTTCAGGAGCGGGTCATCGAGCGGGTGGGCGAGCTGCACCCCCGTCCCGTGGACATCCGGGTGGTGAGCGCCACCAACAAGAACCTCGAGGAGGAGATCCGCGAGGGCCGCTTCCGGGAGGACCTGTTCTACCGGCTCAACGAGGTCAGCCTCGCGCTGCCGCCCCTGCGCGAGCGCGGCGACGACATTCACGAGCTGGCGCGCTTTTTCCTCACCCGCTACGCCGAGCAGTATGGGTCGAGGGCCCGGGGCTTCACCAACGAGTCGGTGGTGGGCATGCTCAACTACTACTGGCCCGGCAACGTGCGGCAGCTCGAGAACCGCGTCAAGAAGGCCGTGATCATGAGCGACCGCGCCCTGATCAACGAGGACGACCTCGGCATCAGCGCCGCGCCCCGCCGCAAGATCTTGAGCCTCGACGAGGCCGCCGAGGACTTCAAGAAGGGCTACATCCGCGAGGCCCTCGAGCTCAACAACTGGAACAAAGCGCAGACGGCGCGCGACCTCGGCGTCGATCCACGCACCATCTTCCGCTACATCGAAAAGTTCGACGAGTAGCCCACCGGAGCCCCGTTGACCGAGCCCTTGGCCCCCGCGAGCCCCGCCGACGCCGTCTACGGCCTCGCCCACCTGCTCACCCAGGGCGGGAGCGCCGAGGCCCTGTTCGACGCCGCGCTCGCCGCGCTCCACGGGGTCATCCCCTACGACCTCGCGGCCATCTGGCGGCTCGAAGACGACGAGCTGCGCATCATCGCCGCCGCCGGCCCCCTCGACCAGCCGCGGGTGCGTCGGCACCGCCTGCGCCTCGCCGAGCACCCCCTGCTCGCCGCCGCGCTCAAGGCCGGCCGCCCGCGCCCCTTCGAGGCCCACGACCACGCCTCGGCGGAGGGCGACCCCTTCGACGGCGTGCTCAACCTGCCGCACGGGCACTCCTGCATGGTGGTGCCCCTCTGCGGCGCCGATGCCCCGCTCGGCCTCATCACGCTCGACCGCAGCACCTGCAGCGTGTACCCCCAGTCCACGGTGCAGCTCGCCGGGATCATCGGCCAGCTCATCGCGGTGTCCTTGGTCCTGGCCGAGCAGGGGCGGCTGCTCGACCGCTACCGCCACCAGCTCAAGGAGCACAACCGGCTGCTGAGCGCCGCTCTGGGCGACGCCGAGGCCGCCGTTCGCCGCCTGGAGGCCGCCGAGAGCCCGGCGATGCAGGCCCTGTGCCAGATCGGGCGGCAGGTGGCCCAAGCCGACGTGCCGGTGCTGATCTCCGGCGAGACGGGCACCGGCAAAGAGGTGCTGGCCCAGGCCATTCACGGCTGGTCGCCGCGGGTGGACGGGCCGTTTGTCACCCTCAACTGCGCCGCCATCCCGAGCAGCCTCGTCGAGAGCGAGCTGTTCGGGCACGTCCGCGGGGCCTTCTCCGGCGCCGACCGCGAGCGCCAGGGCCGCTTCCGCACCGCCGACCGCGGCACGCTGCTGCTCGACGAGGTGGCGGAGCTGCCCCTGGACGCCCAGGCCAAGCTGCTCCGGGTGCTGCAGGAGCGCCGGTTCGAGCCGGTGGGCAGCGACCGGAGCATCACCGTCGATACCCGCGTGATCGCCGCCAGCCACGTCAACCTCGCAGAGGCGGTGCGCGCAGGTAAGTTCCGCGAGGACCTCTACTGGCGCCTCGCCGTCTTCCCCCTGTCGGTGCCGCCGCTGCGGTCCCGCCCCGAGGACATCCCCGGCGTGGTGGCCGGGCTGTTCAGCCGGCTGGAGCGCCGCGGCCAGCGCGGCCCGTGGCGCTTGAGCCCAGCGGCCCTCGCCCGCCTCCAGGCCGATGAGTGGCCCGGGAACGTCCGCCAGCTCGTCAACGTCATCGAGCGGGCCACCATCCTCTGCCCCCGCGGCCCGATCGAGCCCGCCCACCTCGGCCTGGCCCCCTTGGCCGCCGCCCCGACCAGCCCTGCCCCGCCAGAGGACCCAGGGGGTGCAAGGACGGCGCCGCCCCCGCCGGTCAGCGCCCCGTCGCCCGGCCAGGAAGATGGACCCGAGCACGGCTTTCCCACCCTCGAAGACGAAGAGCGCCTCTACCTTCAGCGCGCGCTGGACCGCGCCGGCGGCCGGATCTACGGGGTCGGCGGCGCCGCGGCCCTGGCCGGCCTCAAGCCCAGCACCCTCCAGAGCCGGCTGCAGCGGCTCGGCATGCGCCCGGCCGCCCCGGCGCGCAGCGAGGAGCCCGCACCATGACCCTCCCCGCCCTGCTCCTGCTCGGGATCAGCGTCGCACAGGCCCAAGGCACGATGGGCGGCCCTTCGACCGGGCCCGGCAGCCGGCCGATGGGCGACCTGTCGATCCGCCAGCTCAGCCTCGACCTGCTCGAGAGCGACCGCTCAGAGCGCATCTTCGCGGTGCGCGAGCTCAACCGCCTCGCGCGCAGCAACCTCCGGCTGGCGGACGGACCGCTGCAGCGCGACAGCACCGCCGAGGCCCTGAGCACCCTGAGCGGGCTCGACGAGCTCGCGGCGCCCGCCTGCATCCTCGGCCTGCGCCACCCGGAATTGGTCGCGGGCTGCGCCCTGCTGCTCGGCCGCCTGGAGACCGCCGCGGCGCTCGGCCCGCTGCAGGCCGCCGCCCAGGCCGAGCCCCGGGCCCGAAGCCAGCGCGCCCTCGCCCAAGCCATCGCGGCCATTAAGCAGGCGGTGGCCGAAGAGCGCGCCCAGCAGGCCAAAGACGGCGAAGCCCCGCCCGCGGCGCCCCGCCCATGAGCGCGCAGGTTCAGCGCCCGCCGGGCCACCGCAGCGTCGGGCTCACCGGCGGCATCGCGACGGGCAAGTCCACCGTCGCCGCCCTGCTCCGCGAGCGTGGGATCGCCGTGCTGGACGCCGATCAAGTCTCCCGAGACCTGACCGCGCCAGGCAGCCCCACCCTCGCGGCCCTGGTGGACCGCTTCGGCCCCGGCCTGCTGCTGCCGGACGGGACCCTCCATCGAAAGGCCCTCGGGGACATCATCTTCAACGACCCGAGCGCGAGGGCCGCGCTCAACGCCATCACCCACCCCGCCATCGGCGCGGCGGTGGCCAGTTGGGTGGCCGCCCAGCCCGGGGTCTGCGTGGTCGAGGCCACGCTGATGGTCGAGACCGGCAGCCACCGCCGCTACGACGACCTTTTGGTGGTGAGCTGCGCGCCGGCGCTGCAGCGCGCCCGCCTGTGCGCCCGCGAGGGCATCGACGCCGCGGCCGCCGAGGCCCGCATCGCCGCCCAGGCCCCGCTCGCCGAGAAGGAGGCGCTGGCCAGCGAGATCATCTGGAACAACGACGGGCTCGATGCCCTGCGCGCGGCGACCGCCTCGGCCTGGGCCGCCTTGATGGCGCGGCCCCCCGGCGCTGGCCGCCCCCAGCGCCCCGGAGGATCCCGGACCGATCAGTAGATGACGACGCTCTGCACGACCACGCCCGGCAGCTGCTTGCGGCCGTCGAGGAAGCCGAGCTCCGCCACAAAGCAGCAGCAGACCACCTCGCCGCCCAGCTGGCGCACCAGCTGCACCGTGGCGGCGGCGGTCCCGCCGGTGGCGAGCAGATCATCGACCACCAGCACCTTCTGGCCTGGCTTGATGGCGTCGGTGTGCATCTCGAGGCGCGCGCTGCCGTACTCGAGCTCGTACTCGACGCCGATGTGCTGGTAGGGCAGCTTGCCGGGCTTGCGGGCCGGGACGAAAGCGGCGGAGAGCTCCATGGCCAGCGGGGCGCCGAAGATGAAGCCGCGCGACTCCATGCCCACCACCACGTCAATGTGGTCGCCGGCGTGGCGCTGAGCGAACCAGTCGATGGTGGCCCGCAGCAGCTTGGGGTTGGCGAGCACCGGCGTGATGTCCTTGAACAGGATGCCGGGCTTGGGGAAGTCGGGGATGTCGCGGATGGTCTGCCGCAGACGGAGCTCGATGTCACTCATGGGGGACCTCAGGTCGTCGGAGGGTGCGCCCGACGGTGCGGTGGCGGGAGCGGGAGCGGTGAGCGGAAGAGCGGGGGTGGACGCAAGGAAAGACCGAGGGGAACACCGCGGGGGTGGGCCTTCAGCCCTCGAGCCAGCCGGGGAGGGCCGCGCTCGCCGCCTCGTCGAACATGTCGGCGCGCAGGGCGGTCAGCGTCGGGTGACCCCGGTGGAAGAAGTAGCCGTCGGAGCCCGGCTGGTCTTCAAAGCCGGAGCTCTGGCCGCCGATCCAATAGTCCCGCTTGCCGCGGGGATCGCTCTGAACCGCGACCAGCGGCGCGTAGTGGCGGGCGCCCAGCGGCGCGACCCGGAGCGGCAGCAGCGGCGCGCCCTGCGGGTCGGGCACGTTGAGGTTGAGCAGCAGGCCGGGCGAAGCGCCCCGGAGCATCCGGGCGGCGATGTCGATGGCGAGGGCCGCGGCGAGGGCCCAGGGGCGGTCGGGGTCGAGCACCTCGGGCCGCGCCTCCAT
>CANHON010000107.1 GCA_947462115.1 Deltaproteobacteria bacterium
CACGATGCGGGCAGCGTCCGAGCCGCCTTGCGCGCCGGTGATGCTGAGCTCGTAGACGCCCCGCCCCGCCTCGGGCACCAGGGCCTGAAGGTCGAGGTAGTGCGTGCCCGAGACGTCCTCGCGCATCGGCAAGGGCACCACCGTGTCCGAGATGATGTTGGCGGTGCGCTCGTTCGCCGCCTCGTCCCCGGAGAGCCAGAAGACCAAGTTCTCCGGCGGCACGTGCCGGACCTGAACCCGCACGCTGTCGCTGTTCAGGGCCTGGATCGGCAGGCTCCTCCAGGCGCTGTGCGGAAGGTATCGACCCTTGTTGACAAAGCGCACCGAGGGCCGGCGCTTGGGCACCGTCACATCCACGCTGTAGTCGGACGGGAGCTGCCCACCGTCCACCGTGCGGGCGCCGCCGGCGATCGACAGATTGTAGACACCCTGACCCAGCTCGCCCATGATCCGGAAGCCCGCCGGGCCCGGCGCGATGGTGAAGGGCACCGCCGGGCTCAGGCTGACCGCGCCCGCCAGCGCGTCGGCGTCGAGGGTGCAGCGCTCGTGCACGTACCAGGAGTCGTAGGTGTCGCGGTCCCAGTACCAGCGCTCCTCGCCGGCGCTCGGATCCTTGCAGATGATCTCCAGGTAGAAGCCTTGCATGCCCTCTTTGGGGATGACGGCCAGGATCTCCACCGGCGGCGCGAGGCTCAGCTTGACCGTGCGGCGGGCGGCCGGGGCCTTCACCGAGGGGTCCCCCGCGAAGGGCGCCCCCGCCAACAGCTCGACCAGCAGGTCGCCTTCGACCATGGCCGCGGCGTCCCGCACCAGCAGGCGCAGGGTGCGGCCGTCGCTGAGCACCTCGCCGGTGGCGCTGACGGGGCCGCCGTGGGGGCCGGTGAGGCGCAGCAGGGGCAGCACGGCATCGGCCTGGATGATCCCCGAGAAGCGCAGGTCGATCTCGATGGCGCGGGCGTCGGGGGCGAAGCGGCGCGGAGAGGCCCGCAGCAGGCCAAAGTCAGCCGTGCGGAAGCTGTACGACCAGGCGTCGGGGCTGGGCGGCGTGAGGTCCGCGTCGCCGACCCGCAGCTTGGTGAGCTCGAAGCGGTAGTCGGTGCTCGGGGCG
Organism: Deltaproteobacteria bacterium; assembly: GCA_947462115.1. Classification (GTDB taxonomy): domain Bacteria; phylum Myxococcota_A; class UBA796; order UBA796; family UBA2385; genus JAEUKK01. The sequence goes on from CANHON010000107.1 coordinate 1,109, forward strand.
AAGGGGGCGCGGGGCCGCAGCTCCACCAGATCGGGCCCAGCCACGACGAGGTCCGCCTCGATGCCCGGCTCCATCCGCCACTCCATGCCCGCCGGCGCCGGCTGGCCGATGTCCTTGGCCTCGAAGCGCGGTGCGCCGAGCCGGATCAGCAGGCCCTCCGGGAGACCGCCGGCCGGGCCCACCACCTGAATGCGCCGCACGGGGCCGTCTTGATCGACCGCGGCGAGCATGGCGCCCAGCTCGACCGCCGCCTCGTCGGCCGCCGGCTCCCCCTTGCCGCAGCCGACCAGCGCCGCGGCGCCCACCACGCCCAACAGCAGCGCCCGCACCATCGAAGCCTGAACCCACTGGAAATTGCCGCCCATCTGTCCCCCCGTCCGCGCCACGCCACGCCGATGGGTCAGCCTATCCCGCGGACCGTCCGCGATGTCTGCCCATCGACGCCCCCGACCGGCGGTCCGCTGCCGCCCGCCGCCGTTTGCAACAAAGGTGCCGGCGACAAACGGGCTCAGGCAGCGCCGAGCCGGCGGCGGAGGAGCAGGCCGAGGCCGAACAGCAGGCCGAAGGCGAGCCCCAGCCCCGGGGCCTTGGCCAAGCGCAGCTCGGCGCGCTGGGGGCTGCGTCGGACGGCGCCCTCATCGAGCAGAACATCGCTCACCGAGCCATCTTCGACGAATCGGCCGCGCTCGCCGTAGATGGCCGCCAAGGTCCGCAGGTAGGCGTGGTCGGGGGTGATCTCGGAGAGCTCCGGGTCACGGGCGCTCACCGCGAACACGGTCTCGGCGCGCTCCGCCGCCAAGGGGCCGCCGCGGACCTCGACCCGATGGGCGCCCTGCTCGGTGGGGCGCAGGGTGAGCGTGGCCTCGCCAGCCGCATTGGTCAGCAGGTCGATGGGCAGCTCGGCGCCGCTCGGGGCGACCACCCGCCCCTCCACCCGGGCCTCGGCCTGGGGCCCATAGGACGCGTCGCGGACGCGGATGGTCAGGCGCAGCTCTTCGCCCACCAGGGCGTTCTCGCGGGAGGGCACCACGACCACCCGGCGGTCTTCGGGATCGGCGACCAACCAGCGCATCGCGCCCTTCCAGAACCGCAGGTAGGCCTGGTTGCCGCGCCCCTGGGCCACCTCTGAGAAGGCCCACCGCCACGAGGCGTCCACCATCAGCGCCGCCGAGCGCCCCTCGCCCACCTCCGCGACCGAGAGCACCGGCATCGGCGCGCCCCCCGCCTTGAGCAGCGGGTGCTCCAGCAGCACCGCCGCGCCCTCGGTGGGGCCGAGCGACAGGTTCAGGCCGTCGAGCTCGGGCAAGCCGCTCCAGATCGCCTCGGTCTCGTCGGGGTTGCCGGCGAGGCGGGTCATGGGGTGGGCCTTGCCGGCCGCGGTCAGGTGCGGGCGGAACCGGGTCTCGTCGGCCTTCGCCCCCTCTAGGCCCAGGCGCACCGGCAGCACGCGGGCGATCGGCGTGCCGGCGTACTCGCCCATGTCAAAGCTCAGCGAGCCCCCGACCATGATGAGCCCGCCGCCCTTCTCCACGTACTCAGCGATGTTTTGCAGAAGGCCCTCGGCGGCGAAGCTGTCGAAGTAGGGCCCATAGTTGAAGTTCTGCAGGATCACCAGATCGAAGGAGCTCAGGTCATCGGTGAACAGGCGCTCGTAGGGGAACTCGATGAGCGAGAGCTCGGAGCCGCGCCAGCCCGCCCGCACATCACCGGGGGAACGAAGGATGAAAAAGCTTACCAGATCGATGCTCTGGTCTTCTTTGAGCAGAAGTCGCAAGAACTTCTGGTCGGTGCTCGGGCTGCCGCTGACCTGCAGGACCCGGGTGCGGTCGCGGACCACCCGGAGCACCACCGGGTGGGTGTTGTTGCCGGGCACCGCGTCGTCGTCCGAGAGCGGCACGGACAGCTCCCAGGCAAAGCGCCCGACCTCGCGGGGCACCAAGGTGAAAACAGCCTCTCCACGGCCATCTTCGCCGAGGGTGATGGACTGCTCCTCCACGAGGCGGCCGCCCTCCGCGAGGCGGACCGGAACCTCTTCGCCGGGCGCGCCGCGGATCCGGGCCCGGAGGCTGACCGGCGTGCGCAAGAAGGCGAAGCCGCCCGAGACCACCTCCTCGATGGCCAGGTCCCGAAGGCCCCGGGGCGTGCCCACCGCGACCAAGCTGAGCGGCCCTGGGAGGGCGGGCACCAGGGCCGGGCTGAGCCGCCCCTCGGCCGCGGCCTCGTTCACGGCCCGCCGGAGCGCTCCGCGGTCGATGCCGTCGGTCAGCACCACCACGCCCCGCAAGGGCTCCCCGAGGTAGCGGTCGGCCACCGCGCTGAGCGCCACGCCGAGATCGCTGGCGTGGCCGGCATAGGCGGCGGGCGCGCCCGGCTGCAGGTCCTCGTCGAAGGTGTAGACCTCCAGCGGGCCCAGGCTCGACAAGGCCGCGAGCTGGGCGTCGACGGCCTGGGCGCGGGGCTCCCCGCCCTCCTCCACAGCCATCGAGGCGCTGCCGTCCACGAGGACGACGATCCGGCCGGCGTCCTCCACGCCCGACTCCGAGGACAGGCGGGGATCGGCGACGGCGAGGGCCAGCAGCAGCGCCGCCGGCGCGAAAAAGGCCAGCTCCACCCAACGGGCGCGGCCGGTGCGGACGGCGGCCAACATCAGCACGAGGCAGAGCACCGCGAGGCCCGCGGCCACGGCGAGCAGCGCGGTCGGCGCGCCAAAATGGAGGGCGCCGTCCGCCGGCACCGGCCCGCCGAGCCACCAGCTCATGGCCGCACCGCGCTCGGCAAGCGCAGATCGAGCAGCTTGCCCTCGCGGAGCAGCTCGGCGACGTGGGCTTGGTCGTGCTTGTAGTTGGAGGTCAGGGCGTACATCAACAGGTTGATGCCCAGCTTGAGGGCCTCCCGGCGCTGGTCTTCGCCGCCGGGCACCGCGGCGTGCTTGGGGCGGCCGTCCGGCCCCCGATCCAGCGCCCCCGAGAGGTCGTTGGCGACGTACATGATCGGCGTGATGGGGCCAATTGTGACCCCCTCGAGCACCGAGGAGCGCGCGGTCCGACCGACCGGGGCGTCGAGGAGGAAGAAGGCGCGAAACACGCTGTGATCCCCCGGCAGCGGCGCCATCGGACGGGTCGGGAACAACGTGCTACACAAGCTCCTCACCGACTTGGCGAAGGCGCTGTCGGGGGAGCCGCTGGCGTCATCGAACACCAAGAAGCCCCCGTAGGACAGGTAGCGCCGGAGCTGCTCGATCGCGGCGGGCGACTGGGGCGGGAGCGCGCCTTCGCCGATGAGCACCGCGAAGGGGTGCTCAAAAAGCTGAGGGTCTTCCGGCGAGATCAACACGGAGCTCGGGTTGGCCTCGACGCTCGTGGCCTCCATGAGCTCGTAGAGGAGCCGCGCCCAGGCCGCCGGGCGGCTCAGGGTGCCCCGGCTGAGCTGCAGCTCGGCGATGTCTTGAAGGCTGGAGGCGCCGAAGGCCTCGGCCCGCCGCGACACCAGCAGCGGGGCGGTGGCGAGGAGGCCCAAGGCCGACCGGCGGCTCAAGGGTCCGAGGGCAGACCCGAGCAGCCCGCCCGCCGCTGGGCCGCAGCCCCGGGGGCTATGCCGCGAGTGCATCCGAGTCCTCCGATTTCGTAGGGCGCCGGCCCATCCAGGCCGACAAGGCAGCCTGGGCGAGCAGCGCGGCGAGGGCCAGCCACAGCAGCGGCCCCCACAGCTCCAGGCGCACCAAAAAGGCCTCCGGCGCGACCTCCGCAGCGACGGCCAACAGGCCTGGGCCGCGCCGCAGGTCGGACTCCACCGGGTCGGTGTTCACGGCCACCCAGGCCAGCGGCGGCGCGCCGGGCAGCTCGACCGCGTAGGCGCCCGGACGATCCGGCGTGAAGCGCAGGCCCTCGCCCGCCCGCTGCGCGGCGACCATGCCCTGCGGTCCCGTGACCGACACCTCTTCGGCGCTCGCGCCCACCGGGATGCTCAGCGGCTCGCCGACCCGCGCCACGAGCCGATCGCCCGCCCCGCCGGACTCGCCGCCGAGCTGACCGACGAGGCGCTGCACCAGCGGCATAAATGCCGCTTGTAGGCAGAGATCTCCCCAATCGAGGTCCAGGGTGGACGTGAACAGGAGCACGCGGCCCCGGCCCACCTTGCGCTCGATGAGCAGGGGCGCCCCGGCCTCCGTGGACAGCAGGACCGTCGCGCCCGCGCCGTCCAGCTCGACCCCGAAGGCCCGGCGCCAGCGGGCCGCGCCGAAGCTGGACCGACCGCCCCGCGAGAAGGGCTTGAACAAGGGCAAGCTCGTGTCGGGGAGGGCCGTGGGCGCGCCGCGGTCGTCCCCGCCCAAGGCCACCGGCGCGGTCAGGCGGGCCGGCAGCAGGCCCGCGAGGCCCGCGTTGTAGTCTTCGGCGCGCACGTTGCTCCCGAGGCTGATGACCAGCCCCCCTCCAGCCTGCACGAAGGGCGCGAGCGCGCCCAGCAGGGGCGCGGGGTCCGACACGTTGGCCATGAAAACAACGCGGTGCACGTCGGGATCGAGGGCCGCGATGCCGGAGGGGGTGGTGATCTCCGGGAGCACCCCGCCGCGGGCGGCGCCGGACGGCCCCCACGGCGCCAAGGCGCGCTCAAGGAAGTAGACCTCGGAGGCGGCGGCGGTCATGCCGGGATCGCCGTCCACCACCAGCACCCGGCTCGCGCCGACCCGCGGCAGGTGGAAGGCGAAGGTGTCATCGGCGGGGAGCAACGGGTCGCTGAGCCGGGCGATGCCCACCCCGCCCTCGTTGCTGCGGGGCACCGTCACGCGCTCCTCGGCGGTGCCCCCGGCCGGGACCTCGACGAAGGTGGTGATCTCCGCGCCGCCCGGGAGCGACACGACCAAGGGCACCTCGGCGGCCGCCGCGCCGTGGTTGACGAGCAGCAGGCGAACCGTGCCGCCCTCGAGGCCGTCGCCGTACTCGGCCTCGGCGATGCTGAGGTTGCCCGGCGCGCTGCTCTCGAACAGCACGGGCTCCAGCCCAACCTCTTGGCGGGCCAGCAGGTCGAGCTCGCCGCGGGCGGCGTCCACCGCCACCGGGCCGGCCTCATCGGTCAGCACCACGAGGGTGCCGCCGCGGCCCTCCAGCAGCCGCCGCCCGACGCGGAGCCCGCCGACCAGGTCGGTGCCGCCGTAGCCTTGGCGGACCCCGCCGAGCGCGGCGATGAGCGCCCCGTGGTCGCTGGTCAGGCCGGGGCCGAGCGGGGCCGCAGCCCCCCCAAAGGTGACGACGGCGGCGGGGGTGCCCTCCGGCAGGGCCAAGATGCGCTGCTCCAGCGCCGCCCGCGCCGCAGAGAACAGGGTCTCGTCGCCCACCCCGCCAGCGCGCAGGTCCATCGACAGGCTGTTGTCGAGCAGGAAGATGACCGGGCCGCCCGAGGCCGCCGAGCGGGCGTCCCCGGGGTAGCGGAGCTCAGGCCCGGTCACAGCGAGAACAACGCACAGCAGCGCAATCAGGCGCAACATGAGGAGCGGGAGGTCTTGCACCCGCTGGCGGCGGCGCTGGAGCTCGGCGAGGCGGAGCAGCAGCAGCATGGCGCCGTAGGGGCGGTCGTCGGTCGGACGGCGCCGCGCGAGGTGCGCGACCAAGGGGCCCGCGAGGAGGACGAGCAGGCCCAAGGCCGCGGGGGCGAGCAAGGCCGGGGTCACTCCGCCCCCCGCAGGACCCGGGCCAGCAGCGCCGCCATGTCGCCCGAGGTGGGCGCGAGCAGGTGCCGCCCCTGGGCCGCGTGCACGTGCCCGCGCACCTCGGCGAGGTAGCCGGCGACCACCGCGCCGATGGCCGGGGCGACGTCGGCGGGATCGGCGGGCAAGGCCGCGCCGCCTTCGGGCGAGCGGTAGCGGGCCGGACCCTCGACTCGAAAGGCCCACTCCGCCTCGTCGTAGACATGAAGCGCGCGCAGATCAACGTGCCTGTGGCCCAAGGCGCGCATGCTCGGCCCCCACTCCGCGGGCTCCTCCATCAGATCGCTGATCAGGGCCACCAAGGTCCGCGGGCGCACGCGGGCGCCCAGCGTTCGCAGCTCGGCCCCCAGCGAGGCCCGCCCCGCCGGACGGGTCGCGGCGAGCACCGCGAAGATCCGCGACAGGTGGGCATCGCCGCCGCGCAGCGGCAGGTAGGGCCAGGGCACACCTTCGCCGCCCAACATCAGCAGCCCCACGGGCTCCCCGCGCCGGACCATCGCCCACGCGAGGCAGGCCGCCAGCACCACGGCGTAGCCCCACTTGTTGCCCTCCAAGGGCGGGCGCCCCCGCGCAGGGCGGGGCCAAGCCGCGCCGCCACCCGTCAGCAGGTCAGCGCTCGCGTCCAAAACGATGAGGCAGCCCAGCTCCTCTTCGGCGCGGTGCCGCCGGACCACCAGCCGGTCGCTGCGGGCCGCGACCCGCCAGTCGAGGTCGCGGATGAGGTCGCCTTGGCTGTACTCCTTGTAGTCGGCGAACTCGACGTTCGCGCTCACCCGCGCGCTGGCGTGAACGCCGAGCCGCAGCCCGCTCACCGTGCGCCGGGCGCGGAGGCTCAGGGCCGCGATGCGCTCGACGACCTCCGGATCCCAGGGGAGTGATTGCGGATCAGCCACTTAGCGCAGGCTCCCCAGCAGCGTCTCGATCAAGCTGGCCGGCGACTGGCCCTCGGCCTCCGCCTGGAAGTTGAGCAGGACGCGGTGCCCGAGCACCAAGGGGGCGACCGCCCGAAGGTCCTCCATGCGGGCGATCTCCGCGCCGTGCAAGGCCGCGCGCGCCTTCGCGCCCAGCACCAAGTACTGGCTGGCGCGCGGACCGGCGCCCCACTGCACGAAGCGCTGCACCAGCGGGTGCGCGCCGGGGCCCGGCCGGGTGGCGCGCACGAGGCGCACCGCCGCCGCCACCAGATCCGGGCTGGCCGGCAACCGCCGCACAAGGCCCTGCAGCGCGATCAAGTCGGCCTTGCTGAGCACCGGGTGGACGGCGACCTCCTCGCCGGCGGTGGTGCGCTCGACGATGGCCACCTCCTCAGCCTCCGAGGGGTAGCCGACGTTCACCGAGAACATGAAGCGGTCGAGCTGGGCCTCGGGCAGCGGGTAGGTGCCCTCTTGTTCGATGGGGTTCTGGGTGGCCATCACCAAGAAGGGCGCGTCGAGCGGGCGGGTCTGGCCGGCCGCGGTCACCGCGCCCTCGGCCATGGCCTGCAGCAGCGCGGCCTGGGTCTTGGGCGGCGTCCGGTTGATCTCGTCGGCCAGCAGCAGGTTGGTGAAGATGGGGCCCGGCATGAAGCGCAGCGAGCGGCGCCCGCTGCCGCGGTCCTCCTCCAGGACCTCGGTGCCGGTGATGTCGGCGGGCATGAGGTCCGGGGTGAACTGCACGCGGCCGAACCGCAGGCCGAGGGCCTCGGCGGTGGTGTTGACCAGCAGGGTCTTCGCGAGGCCGGGCACGCCGACGAACAGGCAGTGTCCGCGCGCGAACAGGGCGATGAGCATGGCGTCCACCACGTCACGCTGGCCGACGATGCGCTGACCGATGGCCTCGAGCAGCGCCCCACGAACGCCGCCGAGCCGGTCGAGCAGGGCGCCGTCGTCGAGCCCCTGCAGGGAGTGGGCGGGCGACAAGGTGGGGTCGAGGGGCGCCTGTGACACGGTGTTCTCCATCAAGCTCAAGAAAGTCGGACGATCACTGCGCCGGAGGGGCCACAGGGACCGCGGCGCGCGTCGCCCCGCCCGACTCGATGATGCGGACATAGCGAAGGTGCCGAGCGGCTTCGGCGTTGCGCCCAGCGCGCGCGTACAGCGTGCTGAGGGCTTTTTGCACGTCGAGGTCGTAGGGGTTGAGGTCGTGCGCCGCCTTGTAGGCGGCCAGGGCCCGGGGGTCGCCCCGCGCGCTGAGCAGCCGCCCGCGGGTCTTTTGGAGAAGGGCGTGCTCTGGGTAGAGGCGCAGGCCTTCATCAACCTGCTGCAGCGCCTCGGCCGGCCGCTGCAGGGCCTCGAGGCACTCCGCTTGGCGCGCCAGCAGCAGCGGAGAGGCGGGCCCGGTCTCATCCATGGCCTTGGCATACTCGATCATCGCCGCCTTGGGGCGGCCCGCCTCGCGGAGCAGGTCGCCGAGGCGGTAGAACCGGGCCAGATCCGGACGCCCGGCGAGCAGCGGGTCGCTGGCTGCCTCATCGCCGCCGCCGTCCAGCACCACCGGGGCGCTGCCGAGGTGGGCCGCGACCAAGGGCTGCGCGCTGAGCCAGCGCACCCAGGTGGAGCGGAAGGCCTCGAAGTCGGCCTCCCCCGCCAGCTCGGCGACCACCTGCATGGCGTCCTCGCCGGCCCCGACCCGGTCCATCAAGCGCGGGAGGGCGCCCGGCCCGGCCCGCTCGACGAGGAGCTGGACCATCGTGGCGACCTGCCCGAAGGCCAGCGCCGCCTCCTCGCCGCTGTCGAGGTAGGCCATGGACCGCGCGAACTTCTCGAAGGGCACGAACTCGCCGGTCTCGACGGCCTTGGCGAGCAAGGCCTCGGTCTGGGCGCCGAGCCGGCCGCTCATGTCGCCGCGCCACGCCCCCTCGAGGTGCTTGGCGAGGCCCTCCTGAAGCCAAACGGGGGCCCGGTTCTGCGTGCGGTAGGCCACGACGAGGTGGATGTACTCGTGGGAGACCGTGTCCTTCCAGGCGTAGCCTCGGGCCAGGGCGCGGGGGCTCGTCAGCAGCAGACGGGTCCACTTGGAGAGGGCGATGACCCCGGTCGTCCGCACGCTCTCCGGCGGGAGGCCGCTGGCGCCAATGAACCGCGTCGCCGTGGGAAAGATGTCCAGCACGATGTCGTGCTTGGGACCACCCCCGAAGAGGCGGTCGTAGGTGGACCGCGCCGCGCTGAGCGTCTCCACCGCCTCCTCGGCCAAGATGAGGTCGATGCCCGAGGCGGTCCGCACGGAGACGCCCGCGCCCTTCAGCTCGACCATGCCCCGGGAGGACTCGGCCGTGGCCCGGTAGGGCACGCCCTCTTCGCTGCCCTCCAGCTGGTCTGCGCGGTCGCCCCACCGGTCCAGAATGCCCTCAACGGCGGCATAGTCGCCCCGGTGAAAGGCGATCCAGAGGTCGGCGCGCTCCGCCGCTTCGCCCCGGAGGGCCGCGCGCTCCTCGACGGCGCAGGCCAGATCGAAGCGGTCGAGGCAGCGCTCGAGCTCAGGGAGGCCAGCGACGGCCCCGCGGGGCGCGCCGGCGAGCAGGGCCAGCGCCGCGAAGCCCGCCCACCCACGAAAGCGCGCAAGCCCTTGAAGGCGCAGCGAAGTGCCGCTCATTGGTGCACCAGCTCTTCGAAGTAGCGCCGCTTGAGGGCCTCGTACTCTTCGGGCACGTCGCCGGACATGCCTTCGAGGAGGGCGCGACGGTAAGCCTCGGGCGTGCGGAAGTCTTCGGGCGGTGGGATCACGAGCTGCTGGCGCCCGACCGCCGACTCGCCGTCGCCTTTGCCCCCCTCGCCGTCCTCTTCCTGCCGCTGGCCCTGCATCTCGGCTTGGGCCTGCTGCTGCTGCTGCTGCTGCTGCATGGCCTCGGACAGGCGCTCCCGTGCGTTTCGGATGTGGTCGGCCGCCGCCACCTGGTTGCCCTCGGCCTGCATGGCCTCGCCGCTCTCCAGGGCACCCTCGGCGCGCTCCATCGCCTCGCCCGCCGCCTGCATCTCCGCCGTCGCCTTCCCCTGGCCGGTCGGAAGCGCCCGTTCAACGCGCTGCAGCTCCTTTTCGAGGGTCTGCTGCCGCCGCTCCAGCTCCGACTGCTGGGCGCTCAGGCGCCGCGCGGCCTCCTGGACCTCCGGGGCGTCGGTCTGGCCCCGCCGGACCAGCGGCTCCAGCAGGCTGCGCAAGGTCTCGAGGTGGCCGGCGCTCTGGTCGGCGGCCGCGCCCGCTTGGGCCCGCATCGGGGGCGTGGCCTCGCCGGGCGCCCGCTGCCGTTGGCCCTCGGCGACGATCAACCGCCGGGCCGCCTGCATCAGCGGGCTCGCGGAGAACACCGAGTCCAGCGCCGCCTCCGGGTCGCGCCCCCGCACGGGGCCCTCGATCGCCCCAGCGAGCTCCACGGCGCGCTCCACCCGCCGCAGCGTGTCGACCCGCCAGCCCCGACCGTCGCCGAGGGAAGCGAGCAAGGCCGCGCTGGAGCCCTGCAGGGCGCGGAGGGCCTCCTCGACCTTCTTCCAGGCATCGAGCTGATCTTGCACATCTTCGCCGAGCTCTTCACGGGATCGGTTGAGCTCATCGGCCAGGGCCCGCTGGTCGTTCTCCAGGGCCTCCAGCTCGTCCATGGTCTTCTGGAGCGCCTCTTTGAGCTCTCCGGCGTCCTGTTGACCGCTGGCCATGCGGTCCCCGAGGCTCTCCGCCATCTGCTGAAGCTGCTCAGCGAGCTGCTTCATGAGCTCCCGCGCCTCCTCGACGCGGCCCTCCTCCAGCGCGGTGCGGATCTGCTCCATCAGCTGCGCCGACTCGTTGGTGCGGGAGTTGATGAATTCTTTGAGATCGGCGTCGGAGAGCGCGGCCGCGGCCTTGCTGAGCTCCTGCAGCATGCGGTCCAGCTTGTCGAGGCGGGCCAATAGCTCACTGACCTCCGAGGCGTCCGCGGCCGCAGCGAGGGCCTTGGCTTCGGCGGCGACGTCCTCCGCCTTCTCGATGAGCTGCTGCATGGCGACGCCGCGGAGGGCGCTGTCGATGAGGTAGACCGCCTGCTCCAACGAGAGCACCAGCTCAACCTGAAGGGCCTGCAGTTCGGCAATGTCACCTTCCGTGACCCGCCTGCCGCTGCCCGGCTCCCAGGTGGTGATGACGAAGCGGAACAGGCGCCCGCTGTCGTCGAAGACCTTGGTGAGCAGCGGCCCGTCGAGGCTGTCGCTCGGCTCGTCGCCCCACTGGGCGCGCTGAAGGGCCACCACGGCGTCGAGCCGACGTTGGGCCACCTCCGCCCAGCGCACCATGCCCACCGCCTCTCCCGCGGGCGGGCTCGGATCGACCAAAAAGTCCGCGAGCGCCAACACCAGGGCGTCGCGAAGCCGCCGGAAGTGCGCTTCGAGCCGCGCCCCCTGGCCCTTGGGCCCCAAGGGCACCACCTCCAGGGTGGCCGAGGCGCCCCGCTTGTTCCCGGCGCCGACGTCATTGTCGCTGGCGACGACCCGCAGCTTGGAGCGCTGCCCAACCGGGAGGCCGAGCTCGCGCGGGCTCATGCGCAGCGTGCCTTGCAGCTCGCGGGGGGCGTCGAGGGGCTCGCGCAGCACCACCTCGCGCACATTGCCCGCCTCGTCCTCGATCTCGAGCACGACCTTGGTGATGCCGAAGTCGTCTTGGATGGCGTACGACACGCCGAGGGGCGCGTCGGCCGAGGGCGTGCGGCCGGGCGGACG
>CANHON010000108.1 GCA_947462115.1 Deltaproteobacteria bacterium
AGCCGACCATGGCCAGCAGGTGCACCTCGCCGTAGGCGTCGAGGTCGTGCAGCGCCAACAAGAAGGAGGGCAGCATCGCCAGGATCGCGCACTGCACGGCGATCATCCACCGGCGACCCGGCGGCTGGGCCAAGGCCGCGGCCAGCGCCACCACCGGCACCAGGGCCAGCGCGCTGAACCGAAACAGCGCCCCGAGGCCCACAACGAGGGCGCCGATCCGCGCCCAGCCCGCCAAGGTCACCGCCATGCCCGACAAGCTCAGCGAGAGCAGCGGCAGATCGGGCATCAGCGAGCAGGCGGCCAAGGTCGTGGCCGGGGCGGCGCCGATGAGCACCATGGCCTCGGCGCCCCGGCGGGCCACCCGCTGCCCCAGGGACCACGCGCTGAGCAGCAAGGGGCCGAGCCAGGGCAACATCCACAGGTGCTGCACCACGACCGGCTGATCGTGGACCGGGGCGAGCCACCAGCCGATGCCCGGCGGGTTGCTCAGCACGTCAAAAGCCCGCTCGGTCGTGCCTTGCCAGTTGATCTGCAGGGCGTGCGGGCGCCAAGGGTCGAGGGCCGCGCCCCGCGCCAGCACGAGGAAGTTGGCGTCGTCGAGGTGCACCGGCTTGGCCAAGAAGGGGAGCGTGAGGCCGATGCACAGGGCCGCCGCTAGGTAGGGCTGCGCGGCCCGCCCCTCGCTCACACCGACCCCGAGCCGTCGCCTTCATCGTCGAGCGCGTCATCCGCGTCGTCGTCGCCCGCGTCGTCGTCGCCCGCGTCGTCGTCGCCGGCGTCTGGGCCCCCGGCCTCGCCCTCGGCCCACGCGAGGCCCTCTGCGTCCATATGAACGACCAGCAGGGTGTCTTCGGGGTGGGCGAGGTCCTCGGCGTCGGGGCCGGCTTGGGCGCGCCGCAGCTCCTTGAGCTGCAGCTTGGTCTTCTTGTCGATCGGCAGCTTGGGATCGGCGTCCAGCAGCAGATCGAGCAGGTCCCAGGGGCGGGGATCGCCCGGGTCTTCGGCCATCGCCCGTTTGACCCAGGCCGCGGCCCAGGCCGGCTGCCGCTGCACCGTCTCCAAAAGGGCGACGCTCAGCAGCAGGCCCGTGCGCAGCGCGCCGATGGGCAGCCCCTCCAGCCACCCGATCTGCCGCTCCACCAAGGCGAGGCCGGCCGGGCAGGCGCGGCGGGCTTGGGGCGCGTCCGCGAGGCCGATCAGGGCCTCGACCAGCGCGTCGGCGGGGCCGTGCAGGCGCCGGGCCGCCTCCAAGGTCTGCAAGGCGAGGCCGAGCCGACCCGCCTCCGCCCGATCGAGGGCGAGCAGGCCGAGCGCCTCGACGTCCGAAACATCGACCCCCGCGAGGTCAAGGGGCGCGGGCTCGGACGGGGACGGACGCATGGCTCCTCCAAGGGCAGCCCCGGCTGCTATCACCCGGGGCCCGCCGCGACCCTGCCCGGCGCTCAGAGCCCGAGCTGCTGCATGGCGGCCACGATGCCGGCGCGCTGCTTGGCGAGCCGATCGCCCTCGCCGGTGGCCTCGACGATGATGATCCGCCGGCCGACGACGTAGATCCCCACGAGGTAGCTCTGGTCACGGGCGCCCATCGCGCCGCTCATCTCGATGAGATAGCCCTCCACGCCGTCGCTCTCGATCTTTCCGTCGCTGACGACCCGGTAGCCGGCCTCGGTCTGGCGGGTGCGCAGGGCCTCCCGCCAAAAGCCCAGGTCTGCGGCCGGCTTGTTCTTGACCGAGCGCACCCGGTAGATGACGTCGTCGGCGCTGACCGCCTGAAAACGCCCCTTGCCCTTGAACACCGAGAAGCCGTCCGGCGCCGTCGGCTTGGCGTGGGAGCGGGCGGCGCGGCGGCCCGAGGCGAGGTCGACCATCAGGTCGCCCATGTTCATCCCGCGCAGCCAGGGGAAGCTCGACCGGCCGTCGCGGGTGGGCGCCCGGCGCTCGCGGAAGACGAAGCCGACGTCCACGTGGGCAAAGGCGGCGCGGTCATCGAGCACCCGCAGGCGGCCCTCGATGCCCTCGATCTCCGCGACCACCCGCGTGATCTCGTGCTCGACCGCGACCACCGACTCCGAGCTGGCCGAGGACAGCACCTCCATGTAGCGGTCCAGAACCGAGCGGCGGGCCTTGAGCTGGCTCTCCAGCTCGGTGCGCTCGGCGCTGAGGTCGGCGGTCTGGAAGCTGCGGTCGAAGACCTCCCCTTCGCCCCGCAGGGCCTCCACGAGGCCGCGCGCCGACTGGGTCGGCACCCGCAGCGAGACCGCGTCCGTCTGCAGGCTGGCGAACCAGCCGCCGCGCTCTTTGGCGAGCTGGATGGCCTTTTGCAGCGCGGCCTCGCGGTCGTTCACCCGCAGGGACAGGCTCGCGTCGAAGGCGGTGTCGCCGGGGATGTCGGCCGAGGCCGACGCGGGCTCAGGCGACGGCGCGGGCGCCTCGTCCGCCGCGGCGAGGCCGATGGGCCCAAGCAGGAGGCCGAGCCCGAGCCGGAGGGCCAAGGCGGCGCAGCGCACAGAAGGCCGGCTCATGCGCCACCCCCAAACGAGCTCAGAATAGCGCTCTTGACGACATCTTGGTAACGCTGCTCGATCTGGGCGCTGGGGTAGTAGACCTCCACCACCTCGAGCTTGCGGCCGTTGGCCCGCACCATCAGCAGCCAGGTGTAGGGGTTGTCGCCCCGATCCACGAGCCGGAGCACCTGAAAGCCCCCCTGCTCGCTGCGCTCTGCCTTGGCGAAGTCGGCGCCGATGCGGCTGGCGATGGCCTCGATCCAGAAGGCGCCGTCGCCCGCCGGGTCGTTGACCAGCCAGCCCGACCAGACGCGGGCGCCTTCCGGGCTCTCTGCGATGAAGTGGTGCTTCTCATCGAGCGCCACCATGCCGACCGGGGCCTCCATGCGCAGGTGCTCGCCGGCGCGGACCACGTCGGGCTGAAAGGGAGAGAGCGCGTAGATCCACCGGAAGGCCGCGCTGCCCTCGGAGGGCCCCCGCTGCGCCAAGGCCTGCCGACCGACGAGCTGGACGTTGATCCGCGACAGGTCGGCCAGCGCCGACAGGGTGCGGGACTGCGACTCCAGCCGGTCGATCTCCTCGCCCACCCGCTGCAGCTCGCGCACGAGCATCAGCTTCTCGGACTCGTCCTTGGACCGGGCGAGCAGGCTGGCCAGCCGCGCCTGGGTGTTGCGGAGGGTCTTGAGCCGCAGCTCCACCGAGGTGAAGGCGTCGGTGACGTCTTGGGCCGAGATGTTCTTGTTGAGCACCTCGCCCTGGGCGAGCACGGCCTTGAAGGCCTCATCGAAGCGCGCCACGGGCACCCGCAGCGTGACGCTGCCCGCGCCCGCCCGCTCCACGAAGCCGCCGAGGGACTTGGCGAGGGCGCCGAGCCGATCGACGCTCTCCTCGACCTTTTCGACACGGAGCTGGGCGAAGCCCGTGTAGTGCACCATGCGGGCCGGGCCATCGGGGACGGCCTGTGCGGGCTCCGGCGGCGGCGGCCCAGCGGGCGCGGCGCCTGGGGGCGGCGGCGGCGGCGGGGGAGGAGAGGGCGACATGCTCCTCGGCGCGGCCATTTTGCGCGCCGGCGCACGGCTGGAGCTCACGGTGACGGCCTCGGCCATCTGCGGGGCGGGGGACTCGGCCGCAGCGTAGTCATCGGCATAGCCACCGGCGTAGCCGCCGCCGTAGTCGGCGGAGGCGGCGCCCACCTCCGCCCGCTTCATGCAGCCCGGCGCCAAGACCAACAGCACCGCGACGAGGGCCGCCCACCGCTCGACCTGCCTGGCCAGCCGACGGCAAAGCCCCAGAGTGATCCCCACCATCTTCCCTCCACGGGGCGCAGCGCCGCGCCGCCGGCGGAGGGACACCCCTCGCGCAGCGGACCGTCCGCGCCCACGCCCCGGTTAGCCGACCGAGGCCAAGCCGTCCGCCGGGCGGGCCGCCCGATGGGGTCCAGCCCCCCTGGGCGCGCGGCCACCGAGGAGCATCCATTGAGTCGCGGCCGAAGCTACCGCTCCATCAACCCGATGACCGGCGTCCTGCTGGCCGACACCGCGCCCCTGTCCCGCGCCGAGGCCGCAGCGGCCCTCGACCGCCTGGGCGCCGCCGCCACCGCGTGGGCGCAACGGCCGCTGGCCTCCCGCTTGGACAGGCTCGCCGCCCTCGGCCGCGCCTTGCGGGCCCGCCGGTCGGGCTTGGCCGAGACCATGGGCGAAGAGCTCGGGAAGCTCCGCGCAGAGGCCGAAGCCGAGGTGGACAAGGCGGCGGCCTGCGTGGACGCCATCATCGACATCGCCCCCGGCGCCCTCGCGGCCCGCTACCTGCGCCTTGAGGCGGTGGACGCGTGGATCGAGCCCGCGCCGCGTGGCCCCGTGCTGGGGATCATGCCGGCGAACTACCCGATCTGGCAGGCCGTCCGCTGCCTCGTGCCCAACCTCGCCGTGGGCAACGGGGCGCTGATCAAGCCTGCCCCGCAGGCCCTGCGCTCCTCGATGGCCCTGCGCGCGGCGCTGGAAGAGGCCGGCCTCATCGGCCCGGCCGAGCTGCTCCCCCTCGCCGAAGAGGACGTGCTGTGGGCCATTGAGCACCACCCGGTCGTGCAAGGGGTGGTGGTCGTGGGCGGCGAGGTCGCCGGCAGCGTGATCGGCGCGGCGGCGGGCCGGGCCCGCAAGAAGGTGGTGCTGGAGCTGGGCGGCAGCGACGCCTACGTGGTGCTCGCCGACGCCGATCTCGCCCTGGCGGCCCGGACGGTGCTCCAGAGCCGCCTCAAGAACGCCGGCCAAGCCTGCCTCAGCGCCAAGCGGGTCATCGTCGATCGCCGCGTGCTTGACGTCTTTTTGGACACACTGCTGCCCCAAGTAGACGCCGTGCGCTTCGGCGGACCCGCCGACCCCGCGGCCCGCCTCGGCCCCCTGCTCTCCGTTGGCGCCCGCGAGCGCCTGCACGCCCAGGTGCAGGCCAGCGTCGCCGCCGGCGCCACGCTGCTCCGGGGCGGCGCGCCCCTGCCTGGGCCCAGCGCGGGCTACGCGCTCACGGTGCTCTGCCCCACGCCGCCCGGCTGTCCGGCCGCCAACGAGGAGCTGTTCGGGCCCGTGATCGCCGTGCAGGTGGCCGATGACGAAGAGCACGCTCTCTGGCTGGCGGACCAAGGCCCCTTCGGCCTCGGGGCGGCGCTGTTCTCCGGCCGGGGCGCCGCCGCCCTCCAGCTCGCCCACGATCGCCTGCACGCCGGCACCGTCGCGCTCAACGGCCCCGCCACCAGCGACCCCCGCTTGCCCTTCGGCGGGCTGCGGGGCTCGGGCCACGGGGTCGAGCTCGGAGAGGCCGGTCTGCTGGAATTCACCGCTCGCCGGGTGCTCCGCGCCCCGCGCGACACGCTGGAGCCGCTGCGCCTCGACCGCATGGGGTGGAGCTTCGTGCACCCCGCCTCGGTGGTCGATGCCCTCCGGGGGGCCAACGAGGCGGACCTCTCGGACTACGACCGCGGGGACGCAGCCGCGCTGAAAACGGCCCTGGCGAAGGCGCTCTCAGCGCCAGAGGACCGCCTCACCCTGACCCACGGCGGCGAGGACGCCCTGCTCAAGCTGCTGCTGCTGGGCCGGGCCGAGGGCCGCGCCGCGCTGTTGATCCCGGCCTGGTCCTGGCCGACCTACGCCGAGATGGGCCGCTCGCTCGGCTACGCGATCCACACCCTGCCGCTGCGCCGCAGCCGGACCGCCGAGGGGGGCGGCGCCTGCGCGGCGGCGCTCGACGATTGGATGGAGGCCCTCCGCGCGAACCCCCAGGCGGTTCTGCTGGTGGGCAGCCCCAACAACCCCACCGGGCACGGGGTGAGCGCCGCCGAGATCTGCGCCCTGCGCGGCGCCGCCCCAGAGGTCCGCATCGTCGTAGATGGCGTCTATCAGCCGCTCCTCAACGAGATGAGCCCGCTCGGCGCCCAAGACGCCGGCCTCGCGGTGATCGGCAGCATGAGCACGCTGTTCGGCCTGCCGGGCCTGCGGGTGGGCTTCGTGGTGGGCGCGCTGCCCGCGGCGCTGGGCCTCAGCCTCGGCCTCTCCCCTTCGGCCCTGCGCACCTGCCGGGCGGCCCTCGGCGCCAAGGATCGGTACGCCGACGATCAACAGCGGGCGGTGGCGGCCGCGGCGCGCCTCGGCGGCCGGGCAGGGCGCCGGTGGCGGACCTTCGAGAGCGCGGCGGGCTTTGTGATGGCGACCCTCGACGATGACGTGACTGAGGCCGATCTCGACAGAGCCGAGGCCGAGGCCGGCCTGCGCGGGGCCCGGCTCTGCCTGACGGACGTCGACGGCGCCGAGACCCGCGCGCTCCGCTGGACCTTGGGCTCCCCCGACGCTGAAGCCGGTCTGCGGCGCTTTTTGGACGCCCTCGACCGCGGCGCCTGATCGATCCGGGCCACCAGCTCAGCGCAAGGGCAAGGCGGCGAGCTCGGCGGCCAGCGCCCGCAGCGCGGCTTCGGCGGGGTGCTGCTCGCGCCAGATCAGCCGGAACTGGTCGGCGCGCAAGGGCAGCTCGGGCAGGAGCTCGACGAGGCGGCCCGCCGCGAGGTCAGCCTCGACGAAGTAGCGGGGCAGCACCGCCACCCCCTCGCCCATGCAGGCCAAGGCGCGGATCGCGCCGATCCCCCCGAGATAAAGGTGCTCGCGGAAGCGCCAGGCCCGGCCATCGGGCAGCGCATCGAGCAGGTAGCGGGCCAGGGGGAGGTCGCTGGTGGCGTCGAGCAGGCGGGCGCCCTCGGCCTCGGCGGCGGTGGTGGGCCCGCCGCGGGCGCCGACGAAGACGTAGCGCTCCTCGTGCAAGGCGACGGCGCGCAGGCCCGGGCGCAGGCGCGGGCTGCTGATCACGCAGGCGTCGAGGCGGGCGGTCTCCACCCGGTCCAGAAGGGCGTCGGTGTCGCCCATGTAGAGGTGGAGCGTGCGCTCGGGCCGCGCCGCCCGCAGCGCCGGCAGCGCCGGGCACAGCCAGCTCAGGCCGAGCTCGTAGCGGGTGCCGAGCACCAAAGCGTAGGGCAGGGGCCGATCGTCGCCGCGGGCCACCGCGCCGCAGCGGGCCGCCTGCTCCAGCATCAGCCGGGCGTGGGGCAGCAGGCGCTGGCCGGCCTCGCTCAAGCTCACCCGTCGGGTGCTGCGGAGCAAAAGAATCTGCCCTACGTCATCTTCAAGCTGCGCCACGCGGTCAGACACCGCGGCGGGCGAGCGGCCGAGCCGGAGCGCGGCCTCGCGGAAGCGGAGGCTCTCGGCGACGGCCACGAAGCAGCGGAGAGAGTCGAGGTCCATGCCGCGATTATACGCCAAGGCCGAACAATGTCATCCTGAAAAGACCGACACTCACCGCCAATCGAGGGGCTAAGGTCTCAGCACCCACCCGGAGGCACGCATGAACCCGACTTTTGCAGCAGACCCCGCCGGACGCCCGGTGCTCGACCTCCGCGCGGTCGCCCGGCCGCCAGACCTCAGCGACGCGCCGGCGCCCAGCCCCGAGGCGCGGGCCGTGGCCATCCGCACCTGGAAGGGCCGCATGGTCAACGAGCACGCCTCCGCCCAGGTCTGGGCCAGCCTGCTCCCCCAGGCGATGCGCGCCGCGGTGCCCCCGGCCCTGCTGGTGGGCCTTCCCGCCGCGGCCAGCGACGAGCTCCGCCACGCCGAACAGTGCGCGGGGGTGGTCCTGGCCCTCGGCGGCGACGCCCGGGCGCCCCTGCCCACCCTGAGCCCGCTGCCCCAACACGACGATGTTGGCCCGCTGGAGGGCTTTCTCCGCAACATCCTCTCGGTGGGCTGCCTGTCGGAGACGGTGGCCGTGGCCTTGATCCGGGCCGAGCACGCCGAGCTCACGCCGGGCCCGCTGCGCGAGCTGCTCGGCACCATCCTCGCCGACGAGATCCAGCACGCCCGCCTCGGCTGGACCGCGCTCGGCCTCATCGCCCCCAAGCTCGACGCTGCGGCCAAGGCCCGCACCCAGGCCTACCTCGCGGTCGCCTTGGCGCACCAGATCGAGCACGAGCTGCCGCTGCTCCCCGTGGTGGCCCTGCCCGACGACCCGGCGCTCCCGCAGCTCGGCGTCTGCGCCGGCGCCGATGCCCGCCGCTTGTTCTTCGACTGCGTCGAGGGCGCGATCTTGCCGCCCTTGGCCGGCCTCGGCTTCGACGCCGCTGGGGCCTGGGCCGAGGCCCGCCGCCGCGCCGCCCCGCTCGCCGCCCGCTGAAGACCCAAAGCCCACGCCCACCCCAAGCCCGACCCCAACCCAAGCCCGACCCAAGCCCAAGCCCAAGCGAGGACCCGATGCACCCGACACGCGCTGACCTTCACCAAAAAGCCATGCAGGCCGCCATCTCCGTCACGCTCGCCCTCGGCGTGGCCTGCGGACAGCCGCCCCAGCCCTTCGAGAAGGACCCGACCGTCACCGCCAGCGCGGCCGACTCGGCGGAGCCCAGCGGGGCCGACACCGCCGACGGGGACACCGCCAGCGAGGCCGCGGACGACACCGCCAGCGAGGACGGGGCGGAGGACACCGGCACGACCGCCCTCGGGACCTGCGTGGGCATCGTCGATCCGGAAGAGCTGACCGCCTGCTGCGCCGCGCTGTCCGCGGCCTGCGACGCGGCCTTCCCCGACGACTGGGAGGCCGCCTACGAGTGCGCCTGGGGCGCGGCCTCCGGCTGTACGCCCTGGGGCCCGCCGGTACCCCCGGTCGCCTGAGACCGCCGCCCGGCCTTAGGCCTGCAAGAAGCGCCGCAGCCGGGTGCGGGTGGCCAGGGCCTCCCAGGCCTTGGGGTTCGCGGCGAACAGCGCGTCAAAGTCGGCGCGGGGCAAGAAGTAGAGCACCGTGCCCGGCTGCGCGATCGCCGAGGCCCCCCGCGGGCGGGCCTCGACCAGGGCGAGCTCGCCGAAGAAGCCCCCCGCGCCGAGCTCAGCCAGCAGACTCTCGCCCTGAACAATCTCCACTGCGCCGCTCTCGATGAGGTACATGCCGTCGGCCGCGTCCCCCTCGGCGAAGATGGGCGCGCGCTCCCGCAGGTCGCGGCGGTCCAGGCGGCAGGTGAGCGCCAACAGCAGGGCCTCGTCGAAGTCGACGAACAGCCCGGAGCGGCCGAGGGCGCCGCTGCGCAGGGCGGCCAGGGTGGTGCTGGCCCGGCGCTCTTCGTCCATGCGGACGAGGTCGGCGCGGAGCTGGGGGTGCTGGTCGAGCAAGAAGCGGAAGGCCCGAGCCGAGGCCCGGAGCAGCGTGGTGGGCGCACAGACCACCGCCGAGGCGCTGCGGGGGCGGTCGGCCAGCAGCGCGCCTTCGCCCAAGCAGTCTCCCTCGCCGAGGACCGCGAGCCGCACCTCGCCGCGGCGCACCTCGACCTCGCCCGAGGCCAACAGCCAAAAGTCGCCGCCGGGCTCCCCTTCCGAGAACAGCAGCGTGCCGGGCGTCGCCCGCTGCTCGACGAAAGCGCCGGCGAGCTCCGCCAGCACCGCGTCGTCCGCCGAGCGCAAGAAGGGCAGGCCGCGCAGCTTCGATTGGCGCAGCTCCAACCCAACGCGCCGCGTGTCGTCTTCGTCCTGCCAGCGGCTGAGCACCCGCGCCAGCAAGTCTTCTTGCTTGCCGTATCGGGCCTCCACCACGTCGTAGTAGATGAAGCTCCAGATCGGGCGCATCTTGTTCAAGAAGGTCTCAAAGTCGATGTCTTCGTCGTCCGGGATGCCCAGGGAGCGGGTCCAACGTTGGGCCTCCTTGGCCGGCATGGACCACTCGGACAGCAAGCTCTGCAGCTCTACGCGGTCAATGACGTTGTTCCCGTCGAGATCGAGCAGACGAAACACGAAGTCGGCCTTGTCGTGCTCGCTGCGCTCCCCGCTGTGGGTGAAGATCACCTCCCGCGCCGCCTGCCGGAGGTCCTGAATCGTCCACAAGTGATTGAAGAAGGGCTCAAAGGCCATTCGGCCATCGTCGCTTTTGGCCTCCATGAACTGCTGGATCGCCCCCACCGGCAGGGGCGAGGCCGCGAGCATGGTGCCCAGCTCCTCGGAGGTGATGAAGCCGTCGCTGTCGCGATCGACCACGCGGAAGAAGGACTGCGCCAGCTCCCGCTCCTCCTTGTTGTCCCGCCACAGGGCCCGCAGCTCGTCGGAGTAGGCGCTGTCGCGGGCCCGTTCCCGCATGAAGTCCCGGAGCTCGCGCGGGCTTCGGATGAAGAAGGCTGCGTGGAGAACGATGAAAACACCGAGACTGAGGCCAATCACGAGCATCGCCTCGGGGCCCAAGACCACCGGGGTGGTGGTGAGCCCGGCGCCGAGCACCGCGACGGTGTACTTGCTGTCATCGAACAAGCTGAGCTTGTCGAGGACGTAGTAGTAGATCCGGACCCAAACGTATGTGTTGAACAGAACGAAGGTGGCGAGCACCCAATACAACGACTCCGGGTCCAGCGCGAGGTGAACGGCGGTGTAGGCGTGCAGCACGATGCACAGCAGGTAGGCGGGCCGCATCACCGCCCGCGATCCAAAGACGCCGCTCGCCTGCACCAAGGCCGATGGCACGTGAAAGACGATCGCCACCACGGCCATGAACAGCGAGATCAAGCCCGGCCCGTAGGGCAGCCCTTGGGCCCATTGTGCGGCGGGGCCATAGATCCCGATCACAATCCCGGCGAGCCCGGCCACGTACTCCAGGGTGCCGGAGATGATGTGGACCCACAGCACGCGGCGCCGCCACGGCACGATCAGGAACTTCGGATGAGCGGGCACAACCTGATGATAAAGAAGGACAGCGAGGTTCGCCAAGGCCGAGAGCCCCACCAGCAGCCACAGCGCCGGGCTGAGGTGGGCGGGAGGCCCTGGCGCCATCCAGCCGAGCCAGCCCGCGAGGACCAGCAACGGTCCCGCGTAGGTCGCGACCTTCCGCGCGCTGTGGCCATGATCCATGCTGCGCTCCCAGCACCCCCGCCGCTCGGTGGGGAGGCGCCCGGCATGATAGCCCGCTCCAGTCATCACCACCGCCCCCGCCCTTGGAGTCGCCCCGGATGAACCCGCACGCGGGAAAAACGCTCGGGCTCGACGCGCCGACCGACGGCGAACCAGCCGACGCCGTCCAGCGCGCCGCGGTCCTGCGCCCGATCCAGGCCATCGACCGGTTCTTCTCCGAGCCGCCCGCCGGCCTCGCGCCCCAAAACGTCGACGTCTACGCCTTCACCAACTGGTGCATGCTCCTGGCGCTGATCTCGCACGCGTCCTTTGCGCTGCTGTTCACCCTCGTCGGGATCATCCCGATGGCGCTGTTCAACGTCGGCAGCACCGTGCTGTTCGTGAGCTGCCTCGCGGCGGCCAAGCGCGGCCACACCCACACGGCCATGGGCATCGCGATCGCCGAGGTGATCGCCCACGCCGTCGTCGCCTCGCGCTACACCGGCCTCGAAGCGGGCTTTCACTACCACATGGTGCTGGTGATCTCGGTCACCTTCTTGTTCAACAGCGTGCCGCTGGTCGCGCGCCTCGGCACGGTGGGCCTGGTCGGCGCTTGCTACGCCGCGCTCATCGTCACCGGCAACGACACGGCGCCCTGGGTCACCCTGCCGCCCGACACCGTCCAGGCGATGGGCCTGCTCAACGTCGTCGTGTTCATCACCACCTTGGCGGGCATCGGCTGGTACTACACCCTCGCCGTGCACCAGGCGCGCTCGGCGCTCGGCCGGGAGTACCAGCGCTCCGAGGCCCTGCTCAACAACATCCTCCCGGGCTCGGTGGCCCGCCGCCTCAAAGACCGCACGACCATCGCCGACCGCCACGAGGCCTGCAGCGTGATGTTCGCCGACATGGCGGGCTTCACCAGCTGGTCCGCCCAGCTCGAGCCCGAGGAGCTGGTCGAGCACCTCAACTCGGTGTTCACCGCCTTCGATCACCTCGCCGAGAAGCACGGCCTGGAGAAGATCAAGACCATCGGTGACGCCTACATGGTCGCCGGCGGCGTGCCGACCGCCCGCGCCGACCACGCCGAGGCCATCGCCGACATGGCCCTCGACATGCGCGACTACATGCGGGAGACCCGGATGCGCTACGGCACCGGCCTCAGCATCCGCATCGGGATCCACAGCGGGCCGGCGGTCGCGGGCGTGATCGGCCTGCGGCGCTTCATCTACGACCTGTGGGGCGACACGGTCAACATCGCCGCGCGCATGGAGTCGCACGGCGTAGCCGACGAGATCCAGCTCAGCGAGGACACCGCCACCTTGCTGCGCGGCCGCTACCTGCTGCAGGACCGCGGCGTGCAGCAGATCAAGGGGAAGGGGCCCATGCGCACCTTCATGTTGCTGGGACGGCTGCAGCCCCAGCCCTGAGCCGAGGCCCGCGCCCCACGTCTGCCCGCATCTTCCCCTGCGTCGGCCCGCGAAAAACGCGCGACGGAGCACCAAAAAGCAGCGAACCCCCTCAACC
>CANHON010000109.1 GCA_947462115.1 Deltaproteobacteria bacterium
GAGCCGGGCGGACCGCGCCCCCGCCGGCCGAAGGCCAAGGCGGCGCGGGCCGGGGCCCCGGCGACGCCCAAGCGGGCGGCCGTTCGGCGCCCAAACGAAGACGGGGCTCAGCGGGCGGCGGCGCCCCCGCAGGCGCCCATATAAGCGATCTCGTTGATGTAGAGCTCCATCGCGTCACTCTGGCCGTCCTCGTCGCCGTCCACGTAGGGGTAGTTGGCGGCGAAGGTGCCGTTGACCAGCACCTGGCCGTCGAAGGTGGTGAGGATGGCCGCCTCGCCGCTGTCGGGGCCGTCGAAGGTGGCGAGCACCGCCGTGGCGCCGCCGCCGGCCTCCTCAAAGGGCGTCAGGACGTGGTGGTTGACGGCATAGGGGCTCGAGGGGCTGTCGAGGGGCGCGGGAAAGGCTGCGGGGCCAGCGAACAGGTCGGTGGGCGCGCCCGTGGCTTGGGTGATCGGCCGCATGTCCCATCCATCCACCCCACGCACGCCAAAGATGGGGCCCCAGGTGCCGGGGTCGCGGTGCAGATCCATGCCGCCGGCGATCATGCGGAGGCCGGCCTCCCGGGCGGCGAGCAGGGTCGCGGGGCCCTCGGCCTGGGGGTAGTTGGTCGGCGCGTCGATGACCAGCAGGCCCACGTCGCCGGCGGAGAGGGCCTCAGCGAGGTCATCTTCGTCGTTGAGCACCGGCGGGCTCTGGATGCCCAAAGCAGCGGCGGCCATCACCAAGGGGTGGTCGGACGTGTCGCCCGTCTCGCCCACCCAAAGCACGGTCTTGAGGCCGCTGCAGTCGGCCGCGCCCTCGCCGCCGCCGCCGCCGTCGCCCTGGAGCGAGCCGTCGTCTTGGCCGCCGGAGTCGTTGATCCCGGCGGTGTCGGCGGACTTATCGGCGGGCTCGCAGGCCACGGCGCCGCCCAGCACCAGCGCGACGATGGCGACCAGCGGACGGGAGGCGAGCGGACGGGGAGCGAGCAGACGAGACGCGAGCAGACGAGACGCGAGCAGGCGAGACGCGATCAGACGAGCAGCGGTGCGGGGGCGCGACATGGGGACCTCGGCGCGGCGCGGTCGCCGCAAAAGGGAGGCAAAATGCAGGAGAGAGGCCCCGCTCTCCGATCCGCGGCCGGCGGAGGTGAGCGGGAGGTGGGCACGGCCCGCCGCCTCGCTGCCCACCAAGGGCCCCCCCTCCTGCCGATTTCACCGCCGCGCGTCGATCGCGTCGACAGGCCGCTCCACGCCATTCAGCCCATGCGGTGCAGCTTACGTTGGAGGGTACGCCGGTGCAGACCGAGGCGACGCGCCGCCTCGGAGATGTTGCCGCCCACCCCATCGAGCACCTTGAGGATGTGCTCCCGCTCGACCTGATCGAGGGGCGCCGCCGCCGCCGGGGCCGCCGCCCGCAGCGCCGCCGCGAGCTCCGCCCCGCCGATGGGCTTGGTGCGAAAGTCGGCCGCGCCGGCCCGCATCGCCGCCACCGCCGCCGGGATGCTGCCGTGGCCGGTGAGCACCAGGGCCACCGTCAGCGGGCTCTGGTCGAGGACGATGTCCAGCGCGTCCATCCCATCGCCGTCGGCCAGCGCGAGGTCGATGACCGCGAACTGCGGCAGCAGCTGCCCCACCACGCTCGACAGGCCCGCCAAGCCCGGCACCGCCGTCACCGCGAAGCCCTGGCGCTCCAGCGCGCGGGCCAAGGCCTCCCGAAAATCGTCGTCGTCCTCGATCAGCAGCAGCCGGTCATCGCCCATCGCTCCCCTCCCCTCGGCGCGACCCGCGCGCCCACCGGGCCCCCCTCGGGCGGCCCGCGCTCAAGCCCCGACCGCCGGCGCGAAGGGCACAAACAGCCGGGCCTCGGCCCCGCGCTTGCCGGGCCGCAACGACACCGCGCCGCCGTAGCCCCGCGCGAAGCCCTCCGCGCTGTGCAGCCCCAAGCCCGTGCCCCGCCGATCGGGCCAGGCACTAAAAAACGGCTCGCCCACCCGGGCCGCCACCGCGGCCGACATGGCCGCCCCCTCGTCGGAGATGACGACACAGACGCCATCTTGGCTGAGCTCCACGCTGAGGCTGAGCGCCCCGCCGGCCTGTCGGGCGTTGTCGAGCAAGGACCAGAGCGCCGCCCGCCAGCCCGAGGCCGGGCCGCGGGCCGACCGGTGCGCCAAGGCCCCGAGCGGCCCCACCTGGAGCTGCAGCTCGGCCGGCTGGGCCGCCCGCCACTCGGCGATCCACGCGGCGAGCGCAGCGCCCAGCTCCGCGGTCTGCTCATCCCCGGCCGGGCTCGGCGCGCCTTGGAGCAGGGCGTCGAGGATGCCCCGGGCGCGCACCAGCTGGGCCTCGATGCCCCGGGCCGCCGGGTGGGGCCGGGCCTCGGGCGGCAGCTCTGCCTCGAGCTCGTCGGAGAGGAGCCGGAT
Organism: Deltaproteobacteria bacterium; assembly: GCA_947462115.1. Lineage (GTDB taxonomy): Bacteria > Myxococcota_A > UBA796 > UBA796 > UBA2385 > JAEUKK01. The sequence continues at coordinate 2,402 of CANHON010000109.1, forward strand.
GGTCCCGAGCGGTGTCCCGAGGGCGTGGGCCACGCCCGCCGCCAGCGTCCCCACCGCCGCCAGCCGCTGGTCGCGCGCCTGCGCCGCCTGGGCCGCGCGCAGGGCCGCCGTCACCTTGCCGATGAAAAAGGTGAGGGCGACGACCGCGAGGGCAAAGGCGACGAGGTGCCCGAGGCGGTGACCGCTGTCGAGGCTGGGCCCGTGGAGCACGAGGCTCCCGGCCACGTGGTCGTGGGCGTGCGGCTGCGGCCAAGCCCCGCCGGCGAAGGCCAGCAGGGCCGCGCCCGACAGCACGGCCGAGGAGCGGGGCCCGAGCAGCGCCGCGCCCAAGGCCACCTGCACCAACATCATCGCGGCGATGGGGCTCTCGGCGCCGCCCTCGGTCCAGGAGGCCACCGCGAACAGGGCCACGTCGATGAGCGCCACGCCCAGCGCCGCCCGCGGGCCGGGCCGCACGAGGTGGCTCCACAGGCCCACCACCCCGTCAAACACCAGGATCAAGCCCAGGGCCAGCCAAGCGAGCAGGGGGGCCTCGATGGCGGCGCCGCCCACCCACAGCACCAACAGCTGGGCCAAGGCCAAGATCCGCCGGAGCCATGCGAGCCACTGCAGGGCGAGGCGCGGCTCACCGGAGGTCAAGGCGTCTACGCTCACTGGGAGCGCGGTCGGACGGCGATCCCCGGCCTTGGCGGCGGCGCTTCGCGGGCTCTGCTCCATCCGATCGGCCTCCGGGCGGGCGCCCGGCCAGACCGGCCCAGGGCGACGCCCAGGCGCCGGTTAGCGGGCCCACAGAGGAGCGCCCATGCCTGCCGCCTGTTCAAGCCCCGCGGGTGCGACCGCCTGCCGCAGGGCGCTGGTCCTGTGCGCCTTCGGCCTCGTCGGCGCCCCCCTCGCAAGCGCGGCCGAGGCCCCCGCAGCGCACAGCCACGCCGAGGACACCGACCCGCACGTCATCGCCGACGAGACGGCCTTGTTGGCCGCCCTCCTGCCCCGCGCGCCCCGGATCGCCGCCGCCGAGGCCGAGCTCGGGGCGGCCCAGCAGGGCGCCCTCGCCGCCGACACCCGGCCGGACCTCATGGTGGAGGTGGGCCTGCAGAACCTGCCCACCGCCACCCTCCGCCTGCGGGACGAGGAGATGGGCGGCCTGATGGTCGGCCTCGTCGCCCCCATCGAGCCCCGCGGCAGCCTCGACGCCCGTCGCCAGTCGGCGGCCGCCGCCACCGGCACCGCCGCCGCCGAGCGCGCGCTGGCGCTCACCCTCGAGGGCCGGGCCCTGCGCCGCGGCTACTGGTCGGCGGTGGCGCCGGCGGTCGAGGCCGCCCACATGCGGGAGGAGCAGGCCCAGCTCCAGGAGCTCTGGCCGGTGGTCGAGGGCCGCTACGCCGCCGGCTTGGAGCCCGCGGGCAGCCTGCCGGCCCTGCGGCTCGCCATCGCCAGCCTCAATGACGGCGCCGCGGCGCTGGAGGCCGAGGCCGCGGCCAGCACCGCCCCGCTGTCGGCCCGCTTCGGGTCCCCGCTCCGCTTGCGCGTGCCCGAGGCCCTCCCGGCCCGCGCGCCGCCGAGCCCGGCGCCGAGCTGCGCGCGCCCGGAGGCCCTCGATCCGATGATTGACGTATTGGACGCCATCTTCGCCCAAGAGCAGGCCGAGGCCGCCGCGGCTCGGGTCGGCGGCCGGCCCGGCGTGCAGCTGTCGGCCGGCCTGATGCGCCGCTCGCCCGAGGCCGTCGCCGCCGCCCACAGCCCGATGTCGCCCACCCTGATCAGCGTGGGGGCCGCTGTTCCCCTCACCTTCGGGGCCCAGCGACGGGCAAAGGCCGAAGAAGGGGCGGCCCTTCAGCGGGGCGCCGCCGCCGCCGCCGACCGCCGCGCGCTCGCCGAGGAGGCCTGCGGGCTCATCGCCGGGGGCGGCCTGCGGTGGGTCGAGGCCGGGGCCCGCGCCCAGCGCATCGAGGCCGAGCAGCTCCCCGCCGCCCTGGAGCTCGAGGCCCTGGCCTGGGCCCGGTACCGCTCCGGCGACGCCCCCCTCGAGGCCGCCCTGCGCGCGGCGGCCGAGCGCCACGGCCTGGAGCGGGCCTTGCACGGCGCCCGCTTCGAAGCCATCCTCTGGAGCATTGACCTACAGGACCTTCAGCTCGATGGCGCGCCCTGAGCGACCCCGAGCGCGGGCCCAGCGGCGGAGAGGCCGCGCCCCTTCCACAGGGCGAAGATCGCCGGGTAGACCAGCAGCTCCAGGGCGAAGGAGCTGGCGAGGCCACCCACCATCGGCGCCGCCACCCGCTGCATCAGATCGGCGCCGGCGCCAGTGCTCCACAGCAGGGGCGCGAGGCCGAGGAAGGTGGTCATCACGGTCATCAGCTTGGGCCGGATGCGGCGGGCGGCGCCGTCCACCACCGCCTCTTCAAGGGCCGCGGCGTCGAGGGGGCCGCCCCGGCGCTGGCGCTCGGCCCAGGACAAGCTGAGGTAGAGCAGCATCACCACGCCGGTCTCGGCGTCGAGGCCCGCCAGCGCGATCAAGCCCACGGCCACCGCCACGCTCAGGTGGTAGTCGAGCGCGGTGAGCAGCCAGACCGCGCCGATGAGCGAGAAGGGCACGGCCGCCATGACGATGGCCGTCTCGACGAGGCTGCGCGTGTTGAGCCACAGCAGCAAAATGACGCCGCCCAGCGTGATCGGGAGCACGAGCAGCAGCCGCGCCTGGGCCCGCTCCAAGGCCTGGTACTGGCCCACCCAGGCCCAGCGGGCGCCGGCCGGCAGGGAGACTCCAGCCCGCAGCGCCGCCTCGGCCCGCCGCACATAGGCCCCGATGGCCTCGCCGCCGGGATCGACGAAAACGGCGCCCACGAGGCGACCGTCCTCGGAGCGCAGCATCGGTGGGCCGGTCGTGGGGCGCAGCGCCGCCACCTCGCGCAGGGGCACGGGCGGGCCGTCGCCCTGCACCAGCACCCGGCCGAGGGCGGGGAGGTCCTCTCGAAGATCATAGGGATACCGCACCGACACCCCGAAGCGGCGCCGGCCGTCCACGAGCTCGCCGACCATGGCGCCGCCCATGGCCGTTCGCACCACGTCATTGACGTCAGAGACGTTAATCCCAAGGCGCGCGGCCCGCTCGCGGTCGATGGCCACGTCGAGGTAGTAGCCGCCGGTGTTGCGCTCGGCTTGGGCGCTGCGGGTGCCGGGGAGCCCGAGCAGCACCCGCTCAATGTCGATCGCGAGGCCCTCGATCTCCTGCAGGCTGGCGCCGTAGACCTGCACCGCCAGGGGGGAGCGCACCCCGGTGCTCAGCATCTCGGTGCGGGTCTGGATGGGCATCCACCACAGGTTGGGCATGCCCGGCAGCCGCACCTGCTCGTCCAGCAGGGCGACGAGGCCGTCCCAGTCGAGGCCCGGGCGCCACTGGTCCCGGGGCTTGAGCAGCACCGTGGTCTCGGCCATGCCGAGCGGGGCCGGATCGGTGGGGCTGTCGGCCCGGCCCATCTTTCCGAAGACCTGCGCCACCTCCGGCACCGCGGCGAGCTGGCGATCGAGGAGCTGCAGCGCCCGGCTGGCCTCATCGGCCGGCATGCCCATCGGCGCGGTGGGCATGTAGAGCAGCACGCCCTCGTTGAGCGGCGGCATGAACTCCCGCTCCAAGCGCAGGGCCGCCGGCACCGTGGCGAGCATCAAAATAACGGCCCCCAGCACCACCCGGCGGGGGTTGCGCACCACGGCCCGCACCACCGGCACGTAGGCGGCGGTGAGCAGCCGGCTGAGGGGGTGCTCGGCCTCCGACCGGATCGGCCCGCGCACCAGCAGCACGACCAAGGCCGGCGTGAGGGTCACCGCGAGCAGGGCCGCGAAGCCCATGGCGTAGGTCTTGGTGAAGGCCAGCGGCCGAAAAAGCCGCCCCTCCGCGGCTTGCAGCGAGAAGACCGGGAGGAAGGAGACGGTGATCACGAGCAAGGAGAAGAAGACGCTGGGCCCGACCTCCTGCATCGCCCGGAGCACCACCGCCCGGCGCGCCGGCCCCTCGGGCAGCGGACCATCGACCGAGGCCTCTTCGATGCGCTTGTGGACGTTCTCGACGAGGATGATGCTGGCATCGACCATGGCGCCGATGGCCACCGCGATGCCGCCCAGCGACATGATGTTGGCGCCGAGGCCCTGGGCGGCCATGGGGATGAAGGCGATCAGCACCGCCAGGGGCAGGGTGAGGATCGGGACCAGCGCGCTGCGGACGTGCATCAAAAAGACGCCGATGACGAGGCTCACCACGAGCAGCTCTTCGAGCAGGGTGCGCTCGAGCGTGCCCACCGCCGCCCGGATGAGGTCGCTGCGGTCGTAGGTGACGACCACCTTCACGCCCGGGGGCAGCCCGGGCTCGAGCTCGGCGAGGCGGGCCTTCACGCCGTCGATCACCTCCAGCGCGTCGGCGCCGGAGCGCGCGACCACGATGCCCCCCACCACCTCCCCGTCGCCGTTGAGCTCCGCCAGGCCGCGCCGCATCGCCGGGCCCCAGCCCACCTCGGCCACGTCGCCGACCCGCACGGCCACGCCCTCGGGGCCGCCGCGCACCGGGGCCGCCCGCAGGTCGGCCGGACCGCTGAGGTAGCCCTCGCTGCGGATCATGTGCTCGTGGCCGCCGAGCTCGACCACACCGCCGCCCGCCGCGTTGTTGGCGCCCTGCACCGCCGCGATCAGGGCCGACATGCTGAGGTCGTGCGCCCGGAGCGCGTCGGGCGAAGCGCTGACCTGGAGCTGCTTCTCAAAGCCGCCCAGCGAGGCCACCTCCGCCACGCCCGGCACGCCCTCCAGCGCGAGCCGCAGCTCCCAGTCCTGCAAGGCGCGCAGGGACTGAAGGTCCGCCTGGCCGTCGGTGTCGACGAGGGCGTACATGAACACCCAGCCGACCCCCGTGGCGTCGGGGCCGAGCCGGCTCTCCGCGCCCTCGGGGAGGCGCCCCTGCAGGGTGCTCAGGCGCTCCAGCACCCGCGACCGGGCCCAGTAGAGGTCGGTGCCGTCCTCGAAGATGACGTAGACGAACGACAAGCCAAAGAAGGACTGGCCCCGAACGGTCTGCACGCCCGGCGCGGCCACCAGGGCGGAGCTCAGCGGGGCCGTCACCTGATCTTCGACGAGGTCGGGGGCGTGGCCCTCCCACTCGGTGAACACGATGACCTGGGTGTCGGAGAGATCGGGCACGGCGTCGAGCGGCACCCGGCCCATGGCCTGCAGGCCCAGCAAGCCCAGCAGCGCGACCACGAACAGCACCAGCCCCGGCGACGCAGCCGACGCGGCGATGATCCGCCCCACCACGCCAACCTCAGCCACTTCGAGCTCGCCCTCGCGCTCACTGGGGAGCAGGGGGCACCTCCGGCGGGTCGTCCCACAGCGCGGCGGCGGAGCGCAGGCGGCTCTCGGCGGCGATGAGGAAGTTGCCGCTGACGACGATGGGCTCCCCGGCGCTGATCCCAGACCGCAGCTCCACCCGCTCGCCGAGCTGGCGCCCCACCACCACCTCACGGGGGCTCAGGCGCCCTTCGCCGAGATCGACGAATACAAGGCGCTTTTGACCGAGCACCATCACCGCCTCGACCGGGGCGAGCAGGCCCATGCCCCGGGGGATCTCCACCGTGGCCTCGAGCAGCGCCCCGTTGAGCAAGGCCCCGTCGGGGTTGTCGATCACGAGGCGGGCGGTGGCCGTGCGGGTCACCGGATCGACCCAGGGGTTGATCTGGGTGATGTCGGCCGTCCAGCTCACTTCAGAGGCGCCCGACCGCCGAAGGCTGACCCGCTGGCCGACCGCGAGCGCCTCCAGGTCCGACTCGTAGACCCGCAGCTCCACCCAGATGGGGTCCGGCCGGGCGAGGCGCAGGAGGCTCTGGCCCGGCATCACCGAAGTACCCTCATAGAAGCTCTTCTCGACGACGATCCCGGAGATCGGGGCCCGCAGCGGCACCGAGGGGCGGGCAACGCCCGCGGCCACGATCGCGTCCACGTCCGCCCCCGCGAGGCCGAAGCGCAGCAGCCGGTCCCGCGCCGCCCGGGCCCGGGCACCGCTGGCGCCCTCGGTCTGCGAAAAGAGCAGCAGCTCCTCTTGGACCGCCACGAGCTCGGGGCTGTAGAGCTCCAGCGCCACCGCGCCGCGCTCGAGCCGGGCCCCGACCGCGTCCACCCGGGAGCGGCTGACGTAGCCCTCGACCCGCGAGACCAAAGCGGCCTCCGCGCCCTCGTCCCAGCGCGCCTGGCCCAGCAGCCGGAGGGTCTCGACCATCGGCTCGGGCTGCAGCGTGGCGGTGCGGAGGCCCATGCGCTGCCGCCGGACCGCGTCCACGGTGATCTGGCCGGCCTCCAGCTCTTCGACGGTGACGGGCAGCAGGTCCATGCCGCACAGCGGGCAGGTGCCGGGGCCCGGCTGGCGGACGCTCGGGTGCATCGGGCAGGTGTGGAAGGCCACGCCCTCGGGGTGAGCGTCCGAGGGGGTCGAAGCCGGGGCCACCGAAGCGGGCCAGGGCAGGGCGCTCCCGCAGCGCGGCATCGACTCGGTCAAGAACGGGTTGGTCAAGGTCGCCGACCGCTGGGCCCAGGGCGCGGCGCCGCCCTCGACCATCGGGCAGGAGAACAGGTGCAGGCCGTCGGGACCGCCAGCGAGGGCCGCGGTGGCGAGCAGCGTGGCGCGGTTGACGCCCGCGCCGAGCCGGCGGGCCTCGGCGAGCGAGTCCGTGGCGTTGAGGTCCGCCAGACCCGCGTCCGCCGCCGCCAGCGCCGCCTCGGGCAAGGGCAAGGCCGGGAGCGCCAGCCGAAGGTCCCGGCCGGCGGTCTTGGCCGCCTCGAGATCGCCCGCGGTGAGCGCCTCGCTGAGGGAGGCGCTGGCGTCGAGGGCCGCGCGCACGGGGACCAGCGCAGGGTCCGCGCGACCGGCCCCGGCCCCATCGGCGTGGGCCGCGTGCCCGCCCCGATCGCGGGGGGCTTGGTCGAGACTACAGCCGGCAACAACGGAGAAAACAGCGATCAGTAGCGCAATCAGCGCGCCCAACCGCCCATGGTTCCCCAGGCCAAGACCGCCCGCGGCCACCCCCTTCATCTCCACCTCCGACCTGGGCCATATACCCCCCCGGGGTTTATGGCGCCCGCGATCCGCGCCGCCGGAGCGCACGCTCGCTCAAGATCCCCGCCTGAACCAGCCCACCGACGGTCCACTGCGCGGGGTCGAGGATCAGGCCGCCGCCGAGCGCCAGCCAGGCCGCTGTGCCCGCCGAGAGCTCCTTGCGGTAGCCGAGGGCGGCGTGCACCGTGGCCGGCACCAAGGGCAGCTCGCCCGCCCGGCGTCGGCCGAACAGCTCCCCGGTGAGCCGCAGATCGACGAAGCCGCCGCTCCACAGGCCCGTCGCGCTGCGCTCCAGGCTGGCCGGCGTGAAGTAGGTGGCGCCGAGCTCCGCCGTCAGCCGCTGACCGAACACCACGGCGTCATTGGCGAGCAGCAGGCCATAGGGCGCGTACCGAAGCTCCGCGATGAGCTCCACCGGTCGGTCCAGGGCCACCGCCACGGCCCCCCGCAGATCGACCCGGCTGCCCCCGACCGCCCCAGGCCGAAGGTCCAACGGGCGCGGCAGCGGATCGGCGCCATCGTACAGCGGCAGCGTGATCGAGAAGCGCGCAGCAGAGGTCACCTCCGGCGCGGGCGGCGGCGGAGCGGCGAGGGCCGAGCCACCCCAGCCCGCCACCCCCAGCAGCAGGCCCCAGCGGCGGGCGCGGCGGCGGACCGAGGGGGCTGCGCGGGACCCGAGGGACGCGAGGGACGCGAGGGACGCGAGGGACGCGAGGGACACGAGGGACGCGAGGGGGGGGACGGCCCGACCGGGGACCGGCGCCGAGGGGCGCGCAGGGACGGGGTTCACGGCGCTCGGCATCGGCACTCCTCGGCCCAGGTCCGCGGCCGCCCGCCTCGACTATCCCGCCCACGCCGCCGGGCCGCCGCCGCCGAGGGCCGCGCTCCGGCGCTTGAAGCCGCGGCCCCACCGGAATAGGCCCCGCCCCGCGCTCGCCCTCCCTGAACCGCACGAGGCACCCGATGGCCCACGATCACGACTCCCACGCCCACGCCGCGCCCTCCACCCCGCCCGCGGTCAGCGGCCCGCTGGCCTACCCGGGCGTGCTCGCGTGGATCCTCGGCATCGCCACCGGCGTCGGCTTCGTCGGCCTGCTCTACGTCAGCGCCAGCCACCACGAGGGCGGCGGTCACGAGGCCGCGCCGGGCGCCGCCCCCGCCGCGGGCGCCGAGGCCGCGCCGGCCCACTGAGCGGCCGGGCCGCCGCGGGCGGGCATCGGCGCGGGCGCGGCACCAAGGAGCGAGCGGTCGCTCGAAGCGCGCTCTGCCGCGTTGACCCTCACCCTTGGCCACGGTAACGTGCACCTGCGCGATGCCCCCACAGGGAACCTCGACCCGTACGCCCCACGCGAACCGGTCCCCTCGGCCCCGCCGGAGTTGATGTGACAGGCAGCCCCTTCGCCCGCTCTTTGGTGTTCCTGACCCTGCTCTCGGCCTGCGCCGGTGACCCTGAGCCCCGCAAGCCCTTCTTTGAGGGCGAGGCCGACGCAGACACCGACAGCGACGCAGATGCCGACGCGGACGCCGACAGCGACACGGACGCGGACGCGGACGCCGACGCGGATGCCGACAGCGACACTGACGCCGACACCGACGTGCTCGAGGACGTTGACCTGCGGCTCGTCTCCGACGACTACGAGCGCTACTCGATCATGACCCGCGCCACCGATGTCAGCGGCATCGGCTTCGTCGAGCCCGACAAGTTCGTCGGCCGGGTCGACTACGGGATCACCATCGGCGACCGGGTCTCCTGCGACTTTGAGAACAGCGTGAAGGGAACCCGCTACGAGGGCGAGTGTGAGGGCTGCGACTTCGCCTTCACCCTCGACACCGCCACGCGCGTGCGCGACGAGTCGGCCAGCGACTGCTACTACGACAACCTGCTCGCGCTCTCCGGCTCCAGCGGTTCGCGCGACATGATCCTCGCCTTCCGCTCCGAGTACGTCCGCACCTCGTACTACTACTATGACTACGGCGGCTCCACGACGACCTACACCAACCTCCTGCAGGTCGGCTACGTCTACACGAGCAGCTACTACTACGGCGGCGGATGGTTCCGTAACCTCGCCTATGACGGCGGCCGCTACGGCACGGTCGTCCGCGACGGCGACCGCATCGACTGGACCTGGGCCAACGCCTACTCCACCTACATCGCTGCGCCCGCGCTCTGGGGTTACTGCGGCACCTACGATTGGGACGCCAGCGTCCGCACCAGCTACATCGGCGACACCCCCGAGTCAGAGGAGCTGCTCTGCGGGTCCTACGGCGTGGATAGCTGGGAGTTCGCCGTCGAGCCCGGCGAGGAGTACACCCTCGCCGTGGACACCGCCGACGAGGCCACCGCCACCTGGTTCTACCTCTACGTCGCCGACGAGGACACCTGCCTCGAGGCCATCGGCTACGGCTCCACCCGCTGCACCCACGGCGGCTACGACTGCCCCAGCATGCGGCTGACGGCGCCCGGCGGGGGCAGCAGCCTGACGGCCCACGTGCTCAGCGACTCCTGCCGCAGCGGCACCACCGCTAACTACGTCATTGACGTGCAGCACGTCGTCCCCGAGTAGGCTCCTCCGCCCTCGCGCCCGGCGCCCCGCCCCTGCCGCGGGGCGCTCGCCGTTTTGGGCCCGCCGCCGACGCCGACCGGCGTGGCCCTCCGCGGTCCCCCATGGAGGCTGTGGCAGAACACACAGCCCGCCGCGCGATCCGCCCCGAGCCCGGCCCCCGGGGTGCCGCTGCTGCGCCTGTGGGCGGCCCGGCTGGGGCCCAAACGGGGCTGGCACAGGACTTGAAGGGGACCTGGGCGCACCGCGGCGCGCTCCTGCGCAGCGCTGGCCCGC